>USBC01000019.1 GCA_900552845.1 uncultured Oscillospiraceae bacterium
CCAAGCCGCCCTCCGGGCGGCTTATGCGGGCTTCGCCCGCATCGGCGGCTCCGCCGCCGGGCCTGCGGCCCCCGCCCCTTGCGCAATTTTATTCCTTTGCACCCGCGGCAGCGTGTCTCTGTCTCGCTGCCAGGTGGCGCAATTTGACAGGCTGATGCAAGGGAAAGGCCCTTTGTACTGGAACCTGCACAAAATTTAGCGGCTGGGCCAGCTACCCTTTGCATTTTGGCGGATGATATGATAAGATATTTGTGGTAAAGCTGTTATGCAGCTTATTTTGTTCTGCACGCCATGGGAAAACCAAAAGGAGGCCGGCCGTTGTGCGTAGTATTGTTATGACAGCCGGCTGCAGCGGCTGCGGTGCGGCCGCCGTGACTGCCGCCGTCGCAGTACAGATGGCACGACAGGGTAAATGCGTTCTACTGGCGGAAGCCACCGCCGGTCTGCGGCGTATGAACCGCCTGCTTGGGGTTCGGGAGGAAGCGCTTTTCGATCTTTCCGATCTGCTGGCGGGACATTGCACCCTGCCGGATGCGCTGCTTGCCACCCGTACCCCCGGACTGACTCTTTTACAGGGTTCCTCCGCCATCGACTGGGTGCCGGAAGCTGCCGAAATACAGCTTTTGTGCGAGGAACTTGCCGGTACCGGGCAGTATGATGCGCTGCTGTGGTACTGTCCTGCCGGTGCAGGCGCCCTGCAAAAGGGGCTGTTGCCTGCTGTCGAAACACTGGTTTTTATCACCGACCTGACCCCGCAGGGCATAGAAGCCGCAGCCAAAACCGCCGACTGGTGGGCAGAACAGGGTGCACAAAATCTGCGCACTCTTTTCAACCGGGTGGGACGCCGCCTGCCGAAGGATTTGGGTTATCCCCATCTGGACGCTGTGCTGGACGCCATCGGCGCACGTCTGCTGGGTATGATACCGGATGGGGCGGATCTACCGTATAGCGCCGCCACCGCCAATGTTGCCAGACGCCTATGCGGAGAAACCTGCCCGCTGCTGGCGGTGTACCAGCCGTAGCCGCTTCTGCCCTATCATCTTTTTATCAATAATACTGCGCCTTTCCCTGATAAGACCGCCTACGGTTTTTGCGCCGCAATGGCTCGGCGTATGCGCGCTTATCAAGGAAAGGACATACCGCCAAAGGAGGCACTTATATGAATATTGCATTGATTGCACACGACGCCAAAAAGGAACTGATGGTACAGTTCTGCATTGCCTATTGCGGCATTCTCAGCCGCCATAATCTGTGCGCCACCGGCACCACCGGCAAGCTGGTCTCGGAAGCGACGGGCTTGAAGATCACCTGCTTTATGGCAGGCAGTCAGGGCGGTGACCAGCAGATTTCCTCCCGCATTTCCTGCAATGAGATCGACCTGCTGCTTTATTTCCGCAACCCCATTGGCGCCAAGGCGACCGAGCCGGACGAAGCCAGCCTGCTGCGTCTGTGCGACGTTTACAATATCCCCTATGCCACCAATATCGCCTCTGCTGAAGCCATGATCCACGCGCTGGAAAACGGCGATCTGGACTGGCGCGATATTGTAAACCCTAAAAAGTAATATTCTCCGCCTTTTTCCCCCGCTCCTCCACGGAACGGGGGTTTGTGCTTTTTGCGGTGTCTTGGGGCGCAGCCCGGCGGCTTCGCCGCCGCTGCGGACTTCGTCCGCAGGAACCGCCCTGCGGGCGGTTCGGGCTGCGCCCGCCCCCTTTGCAAACCATTTCTTTTCACTCTTCCCTTTTCCCCAAACCTATGCTAAAATAAACCACAGACCGGCGCCATCGCCGCCATTTCGTAGTAAGGAAGGAAGTAACCTATGGCGATCCTCACCACCCGCCCCCGCGGCACCAATGATTTTCTCCCCGCCGAGACCCCCCGCTGGCAGTATGTCGAGCGTACCCTGCTCTCTACTGCCGCGCTGTACGGCTACGGCGAGATCCGTACCCCTACCTTCGAGCATACCGAGCTGTTCCAGCGCGGGGTAGGGGATACCACCGATGTGGTCAGCAAGGAAATGTACACCTTTACCGATAAGGGCGACCGCTCCATCACCCTGCGTCCGGAGGGTACCTCCGGTATCTGCCGCGCCGCGATTGAAAACGGTCTTTTGGGCGATGCCCTGCCCCTCAAGGTCAGTTATGTGTTCAACTGCTTCCGCTATGAAAAAGCCCAGCGCGGACGCTTCCGCCAATTCCATCAGTTCGGCGTGGAATGCTACGGCGCCACCCAGCCCGTCACCGATGCCGAGGTCATTTCGCTGGCGTGGGAGGGTATGCAGACCCTCGGGCTGAAGGATCTGACCCTTGCCATCAATTCCATCGGCTGCCCCGCCTGCCGCGCCGAATACCACAAGGCGCTGCGCACCTACTTTGAGAGCCGTCGGGAGGAACTGTGCGAGACCTGCAAGGAGCGTCTGGAGAAAAACCCCATGCGCATTCTGGACTGCAAATCCCCCGTCTGCGGCGAGATCGCCAAGGGTGCGCCCCGTGTACTGGATTACCTCTGCGATGACTGCCGGAGCCACTTTGAAAAGGTACAGACCCTGCTGCGGGACGCCGATATTCCCTTTACGGTCGATTCCGGCATCGTCCGCGGGCTGGATTACTACACCCGCACCGTCTTTGAGATCTCCGTTCCCGGGTTTCCCGCATTGTGCGGCGGCGGGCGTTACGGCGGCTTGAGCCGTCAGCTTGGCGGTCCCGATGTGGAAGGGATCGGCTTTGCCATGGGTCTGGAGCGACTCATCATGGTGATGGAGCAGCAGGGCTGTGATTTTCCTGAGCCGCAGCAGTGCGACCTTTACATCGCCTCGATGGGCGATGCCGCCGCAGAGGAGGCGTTCCGCCTGACCACCCAGCTCCGTCGGGAGGGCTACGCCGTCCAGTGCGACCTGATGGGACGCAGCGTCAAGGCACAGATGAAGTATGCCAATAAGATCGGCGCCCTGTACAGCATGGTGCTGGGCGACAGCGAGCTGCAAAGCGGAACTGTCCAGTTAAAGCAGATGGCAACCGGCACAGCGAAACCCATTTCCCTTGCTCATTTCCTGCCGGAATTTGAAACCGAGATGCAAAACGGCTGGTTTGCTGCCGCTGCCGATGCTGCCGAGAATGTCAGCCGCTGAGACAGCCAACGCACTTAAAAAGCCTCCACAAAACCCTTTGACACCGCCCCTATTCGTGCTATAATTAGTTGTTAATAAGTCCGGTCTTGCTTACCGAACAGGATCGGGGGGTCACGCCTCCGCTTTTTGTCGGGCTTACCCTTACGGGCAGCCCTCCCCGCTGCGGCGCGCCCGCCCCGTCTTTAAAAAAGCATAGTCCCCAAAACAAAAGGAGTGCAAAACTTATGGCAGACACCATGAAAGGTCTGAAGCGCACCCATTACTGCGGCACCGTCACCCCGGAGATGATCGGCAGAGAAGTGGTGGTGTGCGGTTGGGCGCAGAAAACCCGCGATATGGGCACGCTGGTCTTTATTGACCTGCGCGACCGCACCGGCATCGTCCAGCTTGCCTTCGATGATAAAACCAGTGCGGAACTGCTGGCAAAGGCGCAGAAGGTGCGCGCCGAATATGTTCTGATGGCGCGCGGGATTCTGCGCCGCCGCGAATCGGTGAACAACGAGATCTACACCGGCGAGGTGGAGGTCTATGTCAGCGAGCTGCGGGTGCTGGCGGAAAGCAATACCCCTCCCTTTGCCATCAGCGATGACAGCAAGGGCGTCAAGGAGGATCTGCGTCTCAAGTATCGCTACCTCGATCTGCGCCGCCCCGAAATGCAGAGTGCCATCGCCATGCGCCACCGTATTGTCAAGGTCGCCCGCGACTACTACGATACCAACGGCTTTTTGGAAATCGAGACCCCAATCCTCATCAAGTCTACGCCGGAGGGCGCCCGCGACTATCTGGTGCCCAGCCGTGTGCAGCAGGGCAAGTTCTACGCCCTGCCCCAGTCCCCCCAGCTTTATAAGCAGATTTTGATGTGCTCCGGCTTTGACCGCTATATGCAGATTGCCCGCTGCTTCCGCGATGAAGACCTGCGTGCCGACCGTCAGCCGGAATTCACCCAGATCGACGTGGAGATGTCCTTCATTGATGAGGAGGACATCATGGCGATGAACGAGGGCTTTATGAAGCGCGTCTTCAAGGAAGTCCTCGGTCGTGATCTCGAAACGCCGTTCCGCCGCATCAAGTATCAGGACGCCATGGATAACTACGGCATCGATAAGCCCGATACCCGCTTTGACCTCAAGCTGCACGATCTTTCCGAGATCCTCAAAAATACCGGCTTTGCGGTATTCTCCGGCGCCATTGCCGGCGGCGGCTCGGTGCGTGGCATCAATGCCAAGGGCGCTGCCGAAAAGCTCTCCCGCAAGGAGATCGACAAGCTCGCCGATTTTGTAAAAACCTACCGCGCCAAGGGTCTTGCCTATACCCGCTGGACGCATGAAGGGCTTTCCTCCAGCTTTGAGAAATTCCTCACCGATGAGGAGATCGCCGGCATTCACAAGGCGCTGGACGCCGAGGAGGGCGACCTGCTGCTCATCGTCGCCGACGCCAAGAATGAGGTCGTCTACGATGCACTGGGTCAGCTCCGTAACCACCTTGCCCAGAAGCTCGGTCTTATCGAGCCGGGCACCTTCGACCTTTTGTGGGTCACCGAGTTCCCGCTGTTCGAGTACAGTGAGGAGGAGGGACGCTACATGGCGAAGCACCACCCCTTCACCTGCCCCATGCTGGAGGATCTCGATATGATCGAGAGCGACCCCGGCAATTGCCGCGCCCGTGCCTATGATATGGTCATGAACGGCTGCGAGGTCGGCGGCGGCTCCATTCGTATCAACACCATGGAGCTGCAGGAGCGTATGCTGGTCGCTTTGGGCTTCACGCCGGAAAGCGCCGAGGAGCGCTTCGGCTTCCTGCTGGAGGCGTTCCGCTACGGTGCACCGCCTCACGGCGGCATGGCATTCGGTCTGGACCGTTTGGTGATGCTGCTGCTGGGCAAGGAGTCCATTAAGGAGGTCATCGCCTTCCCCAAGGTGCAGAACGCCAGCGAGCTGATGAGCGGCTGCCCCGCCGAGGTAGAGGAGAAATCCCTTGCCGAGCTTGCCATCAAGGTCGACCTGCCGCAAGCGTAAAAAATCAGTCCCTGCCGTCGGGCAGGGACTTTTTCTCTGCCCTTGACTTTTCCACCCGCTTCCGCTATCTTGTGAATAAAGATTTTTGAGTGGGAGGGAACCGCCATGACCGATCTTGAGATCATTCGGCTGGTATTTGGCATCTTTTTAGGGATAGGCGGCGGTGTGCTGCTGCTTTTGGCATTTACCGTCGGTTATAAATACCTTGTGATGGAGCGCCGCTGCACCTGCCGTACCAACGGTACCGTCATAGGATACAGTGCCGTTTCCTATGGGGGAGAGGGCAGTGCCGTGCATCTGCCGGTGGCACGCTATACCGTGGAGGGGCAGGAGTATCGGGTCACAGGTCCCCGCTATCGGGGTTATGTCACCCGCACCGTCAGCACTCCCTTTGCGGAAAACACCTGCCGCTGCTACGAGAAAAACGGCGTCCTGCACATTGAGCGCAGCCGCAATTCCTTTCTCGGAATCAGCCAAAATCCCTTGGCGGAGCAATACCCCCTCGGCACAGTGCTGCCGGTCTGGTTTGACCCACAAAAGCCGCGGCTCAGCTATGTGCTGCACTGTCCCAACAACAAGTGGATCTTTTGGCTGCTGTTCCTTTTCGGTCTGGTGGTCTGGCTTGCCTGCGCGCTGATTCTCATTCTGCTGTAATTTAAGCCCTGAAAGGAGGCACCGCCGCTCTCCTTTCGGGGCTTTTTACAGATCCGGCAATCCGCCCGCAGGGCAAACCGTCCTTCGGACGGTTTTGGCGGGGACGGTCTGCCGACCGCCCCTGCCAGCCCCGACTGCGTCGGGGCGCCCTGCGGGCGCTGTCACCTGTCCCTTAAACCAAAAACCGGAGAAGAAGCACCTGCCCACTCTCCGGTCTTTTTATGATACTGTACCGCCCCGCTCAGAACTCACTTTTCTTATCCCTCAGCATCAGCTCGGTCAGTGCTGCGGCAGGCTCCTTGCCGTGGAACAGGATCTCGTTCACGCACTCACAGATGGGCATATGTACCCCCAGCCGTTTTGCCAGCGCCGTCACGCTTTGGGCGGCATAGTAGCCCTCCACCACCGCGTGCCGCTCGCCCAGGTCGCCCGCAATATGCGCCCCCTGCCCGATGGCAACGCCCGCCATGTGGTTGCGGGAATGGGGTGAGGTGCAGGTCACGATCATATCCCCCAGTCCCGCCAGCCCAAAACAGGTATTTTCCTGTCCGCCCGCCGCCTTGATCAGCGCGGAAAGCTCCACCAGCGCCCGGCTCATCATCAGGGCCTTGGCGTTATCACCGCAGCCCATGCCCTCCGCCATGCCCGCCGCCAGCGCTATAATGTTCTTCGCCGCGCCGCACAGCTCCACACCGGTCACATCGGTGCTGCTGTAAACACGGAAGCACGGGTTCATAAAGAGATCCTGCACCCGCTCGGCAACCGCTCTTTCGGGACACGCCGCCACGCAGCCGGTGGGCATCTCCCGCGCCACCTCCTCCGCGTGGGAGGGACCCGAAAGCGCCGCCACCGCATAGTCCGGCAGCACCTCGTTCAGAATCTGCGACATGCGCAGCCCGCTCTGCGGCTCCACACCCTTTGCCACCGTCACCAAAATCGTTCCTGCCGTCAGATAGGGCTTTACCCGTTCGGCAGTCTGCCGCATGGCATAGCTGGGTGGTGCAAAAATCACCAGCTCGCAGCCTCTCACCGCTTCCTCGCGGTGGGTCAGCCGCAGGGCAGGGGGCAGCGGGATATCGGGCAGCATCTTATTCTCGCCCCGTTCCCGCAGGGCGCGGCTCTCCTCCTCACAGTACGACCACAGCGTGACCTCGTTTCCGTTCTTTTGCAGCAGCAGCGCCAGGGCAGTCCCCCACGCGCCGCTGCCCAGTACAGCGATCTTCATTTTCAGTTCCTCCTTGCCGGCTCCGCCGGCGGGTCTTGTCGGCTTTTTACGATCGGTGCAGGGGGAGGGGAGGGGCGCAGCCTCCGGCGGCTCCGCCGCCGCTGCGGACTTCGTCCGCAGGAACCGCCCTGCGGGCGGTTCGGGCTGCGCCCGCATCTCTCCCGCTTACTGCTCCGGTCAGATTTTATTCTCTTCGCCCCGTGCCAGCCGCACCATGTTCTCACGGTGCGCCCACAGGATCAGCAGCGTCATCGCCGCGGCACACCCCACAGGGATCGCGGGCGCTATCCCCTGCCCATGGCACCACAGCGCCACCGCAGGGGTCAGCGCCGCGCCGGCAATGATCGACCCCAGCGAGATGCATCGGCTCAGCAGCACCGGTACCGCCCACAGTACCGCCAGCGGCAGCAGCAAAATGGGGTACAGCACCGCTACGGCGCCCACCGTGCAGGCAATCCCCTTGCCGCCGCGAAAACCGAAGTACAGCGGGAACATATGCCCCACCACTGCGAATACGGCAGCGATGCAGCCGCCCTCCCGTCCGGCAAGCAGCAGCCCCAGCCCCACCGCCAGCGCCGCCTTTGCCGCATCTCCGGCAAAGGTCAAAAGCGCCGCTTTCAGTCGATAGGTGCGCAGCATATTGGTTGCGCCGGTGCCGCCGCTGCCGTGCTTCCGCACATCGTCATGGAACAGCCGGCGGCTCAGCAGCACACCGGTGCTGATGCTCCCCAGCAGATACGCCGCCACCGCGCACAGAATATATTTTAAGATCATTTTTCGGGTTCTCCTTTGGGAAATTCTCTCTACTGCGGAATAATATGGGAAAATTCCCGCCGGACTATTCCGGATCCCGCCGTATATGCCGCCTATTGTAGCAAACTTCCCCTGCCGGTTCAAGCAGGATTTTGTAAACTATCTCTCTCCACCTTGTAAATCCCCCCGTTTTGCGCTATGATAGGTGCAGTACCCCCACAAATGTAAGAGGAGATATTGACTATGAACCTGAAGCTCAACAACAAACGCACCATACTGGTCGGGCTTGCGTTCCTTTCCATCTGCTCCTTTTGGCAGATGTACAACAGTGTGATCCCCAAGATCCTCACCTACACCTTCCACCTTGATGAAACCTATTCCGGCATCATCATGGCGGCGGATAACGTTCTGGCGCTGTTCCTGCTGCCGCTGTTCGGCGCCATCAGCGATAAAAGCCGCAGCCGTATGGGACGCCGTATGCCCTTCATTCTGGTCGGTACCGGCTGCGCCGTCCTGCTGATGATGCTGCTGCCCATTCTGGATAACAGCTACGCCGCCAATCCCTCGGTCACCAAACTGGTGCTGTTCATTGCCGTGCTGGGTCTGCTGCTGGTCGCCATGGGCACCTACCGCTCTCCGGCGGTCGCCCTCATGCCCGATGTCACCCCCAAGCCGCTGCGCAGCCGCGCCAATGCCATCATCAATTTGATGGGCGCCGTGGGCGGCATTCTGTACCTGCTTATTACCAGCGTCCTGTATTCCTCCAGCCGTGTTGCGGGTCTCGAGCATGTCAACTATCTGCCGTTGTTTGCTATTGTAGCGGGTATCATGGCAGTTTCGGTCGGCATTCTGTTTGCCACCATTCGGGAGAAGAAGCTGCATGAGGAAAACATGAAGCTGGAAGCCGAGCACCCCGAATGGAACCTTGCCGAGGTGGACGAAAGCGGCAATGAAAAGCTGCCTCCCGCCGTCCGCCGCAGTCTGGGCTTTTTGCTCGCCTCCATTGCACTGTGGTTTATCGGCTACAATGCCATCGAAACCTGGTTCACCACCTTTGCCGACAGAATGTGGGGCATGGCGCTGGGCGATGCTACCCTGTGCCTGACCATTGCCACCGCAGGCGCGATCTGCTCCTATATTCCGGTCGGTATCGCCGCCAGCCGCATAGGGCGCCGCCGCACCATTCTGTTCGGCGTTCTGCTGCTTACCGCCTGCTTTGGCTCCGGCTATGTCTACACCCTGTTCAATAACACTTTCCACCCAGTGCTGTATGCGCTGTTTGCACTGGTCGGCGTTGCTTGGGCTTCCATCAATGTCAACAGTCTGCCTATGGTTGTGGAAATGTGCAAGGGCAGCGATGTCGGCAAGTTTACCGGTTACTATTACACCGCCAGCATGGCGGCGCAGACCATCACCCCCATTGTGGCGGGCTGGCTGCTCAAGCATGTCAGCTACTCGGTGCTGTTCCTGTATTCCGCCGTCTTTGTGGCGCTGGCGTTCTTCACCATGCTTATGGTGCGCCACGGCGATGTCAAGGTTGAAGCCAAGCGCGGCTTAGAAGCGTTTGACATCGACGACTGATCATTCTCTAACTGCATTCCCCCGACCCGGAAAGGCTTTCCCTCTCGCGTCGGGGAATCTTTTCGACACAAGGCGAGGCGGGCTTCCCCACCGATATGCCCTCTTTTCTTCCCGCCATAATATGCTATCATATTCTCAAGAAATCCTGCAGGGAGGGATCGCTATGCAGTATTACCGTTTGGGAGAAACACTGGAGCCACTGGAGAACCTGTCGCCGGAGGAAACGCACCTTTTGGCGGTGCTTCGTCCGGAGGAGCTGCACAGCGCGCCGCTTCCTGCCGGGCTTCCCCTGCCTGTGACGGCGGAGGAACCGCGGGAAAACCAATATTGCCGGCTACACATCGGGCAGGGAGCGCTGTCCGGACAGCTCCGCCTTCCGCCCCGTTCCTCGCAGTCGTGCCGGCGCCTTTCCTTTTCTCTGGCAGGGGAAGCGCTTCTGTTGGTTGATTACGACGGCTTTGCCGATGAATGCATCGGTCGGCTGACCCTGCCCGTCGGGCACCCTCTATCGGCAGATGAGCTGTTGGCGGAGCTGCTGACTGTACTGATCCGCGACGACCTTTCGGCTCTGCAGGAGCTGGAGACTCGCCTGAGTGCGTTGGAGCAGTCGGTGCTTTCTGAGGATACTGACCGGTTTATCCATAAAATGAGCGCCATTCGGCGGGAGCTGAATCGGGAAAACCGCTTTTACGCCCAGCTGGGTGATTTTTCGGAAACAATGCAGGAGGACGCCGGTGAATTGCTGGGACATCGGGCGCAGCGGCGCATCGGGTATTTTTCCCGCCGGGTGGAAACCCTTGGGCGTGAAACGCAAATGCTGCGGGAATACGCCACACAGATCAGCGGGGAATATCAGGCGCAGGTGGATATCCTGCAAAACCGCGTTATGAAGCTCCTTACCATCGTAACCACCATTTTTTTGCCGCTTTCTCTCATCGTCGGTTGGTACGGCATGAACTTTGATATGCCGGAGCTGGGCTGGCGGTACGGTTATCCGCTCATCATTCTCATTGCTGTGGCAGTCGTCCTGCTGCTGGTTCGTTACTTCCGGCGCAAAAAGTGGCTGTAAACATACCGCATCTTTCAAAAAACGGCTTCCTCCGGGGAGCCGTTTCCTCATACCTTCCTTTGACCTTTGTTTGTTTTTTGCCGCAGCCGCTGTTTTCGAGAAAATGAAAACAAGGCAGGGCTGCGGCCTTTTTACCGCACTTCCTGCCTGTTTCGTATTTGCCTTCCGGTCTGGGGCTTGTGGGGTCACCGCTTATAAAAAAAGCGCCTTGCCGGCGTCTTTTTTTATCTGGTGACCCGGACGGGAATCGAACCCGTGTTACAGCCGTGAAAGGGCCGTGTCTTAGCCGCTTGACCACCGGGCCATTATGGTAGCGGTAGGTGGACTTGAACCGCCGACACTTCGGGTATGAACCGAATGCTCTAGCCAACTGAGCTATACCGCCATATAAGCGCAATTATCACGCAAGGGTTATTATACTAAATGGGAAAAGGCTTGTCAACCCTCTTTTTTATCAAAAATTCCTCTGCCGTGGGGCAAAAATCCCATGAATATCCCTTTTTTTCTCCACCCCTTTGACGAAAACAGAGAATTCCGCCAAAGCCACCGGATTTTCTTGACCTTTTGAGGCGTTTGCACTACAATAAAAAAAATATCTCACCGGCATATCGGTACGGCGGGCGCTCTCCGCTTTGCCTCGGGAGCGCCGCCCCTGCGGGGCGGCACCCCTCGCCCGCTTTGCGCGCCCGCCGCCAACCTGAGCACACCGCCGGAAAAAATAAAAGCCAAAAGGGGGATCATTCGATGCTTAATACCGATCACAGCTCCAAGTTTCTGCCGGAAGCACTCACCTTTGATGACATTCTGATGGTGCCGGCACACAGCAGCATTCTGCCCGCCGATATCAATGTGCGCACCCGTCTGGCAGGGGATATCTACCTCAATACCCCGCTGCTCAGTGCCGCCATGGATACCGTTACCGAAAGCCGTATGGCGATTGCCATGGCGCGGGAGGGCGGCATAGGCGTCATTCACAAGAATATGCCCATTCGTCAGCAGGCAGACCAGATCGATCGGGTCAAGCGCAGTGAAAACGGCGTCATCAATAATCCCTTTTTCCTCTCTCCGGAGCATCTTGTCAGCGATGCCGACCGTCTGATGGGCAAGTTCCACATCAGCGGTGTCCCCATCTGCGATGCCGACGGCAAGCTGGTGGGCATCATCACCAACCGCGACCTTAAATTCATGTCCAGCTTCGATGTTCCCATCGGCGAGGTCATGACCAAGGAGCACCTCATCACTGCCCCGCAGGGCATCACGCTGGAGGAAGCGAAGGCGCTGCTGCTGCGCAGCAAGGTGGAAAAGCTCCCCATCGTCGATGAGAACTTCCATCTTACCGGTCTTGTCACCATCAAGGATATCGAAAAATCCAAGAAGTATCCCAACGCCGCCCGCGACAGCCAGAATCGCCTGCTGGTCGCCGGCGCCATCGGCGTCAGCCACGATATGGAGGAGCGCGCCACCGCCCTGGTCGAAGCTCAAGTCGATGTGCTGGCACTGGACAGCGCGCACGGTCACAGCGAAAATATCCTCCGGGCGGTTTCCCGCATCAAGAGTCTGTATCCCCATATCCCGCTCATTGCAGGTAATGTCGCCACCGCCGCCGGCACCGAAGCCCTCATTAAGGCGGGCGCCGACTGCGTTAAGGTGGGGATCGGCCCCGGCTCCATCTGCACCACCCGTGTGGTGGCCGGCGTTGGTGTACCGCAGGTCTCCGCCGTTTATGAGGCGGCTTGCATGGCGTCGAAGTATGATATCCCCATCATTGCTGATGGCGGCATCAAGTATTCCGGCGATATCGTTAAGGCTTTGGCGGCAGGCGCCAGCACCGTTATGCTGGGCAGTCTGCTGGCAGGCTGTGAGGAGGCTCCCGGCGAAAGCGAGATCTATCAGGGCCGTCAGTTCAAGAGCTACCGCGGCATGGGCTCCATTGCTGCCATGCAGAACGGCAGTAAGGATCGCTATTTCCAGGAGGGCAACAAAAAACTGGTGCCGGAGGGCGTTGAGGGTCGTGTGCCTTATCGGGGCGCCCTTGCCGATAACATCTTCCAGCTCATGGGCGGCGTAAAGAGCGGTATGGGCTACACCGGCTGCGCCACGATCCCCGAGCTGCATGAAAAAGCACAGTTCGTCCGCATCACCGGCGCCGGTCTGATCGAAAGCCACCCCCATGATATCTCCATTACCAAGGAATCCCCCAACTATTCCTCCCACGGCTAAAAATCAAATATTGTTCCGAGATCCCCTGCCTTTTTTGGGCAGGGGATTTTCTGCTTTATGGCATGGTTTCCTCCCGGCTGCCGGCAGGTCAAAACCGGCTCCGTGCGGAAAGCCTCCCGCAAAAATATCCGCCAAGGATAATTTCCCCAAAACTGCCCATAATAGGCTTAAACGCCGAAAAAAGGAGCGATGGATCATGGCAATGACCCCCCAAGAGTATGACAAAATGCTGAAGGAAAGCTCGCCGCCGACCCGCAGCGGCAGAACCCTGCCGGTAGCATTTGCGGTCGGTGGTTTTATTTGTGTGGTGGGGCAGGCACTGACCGACTGCTACCTCAGCCTTGGGCTGGGACAGGAGGAGGCGGGAAGCTGGTGCTCCGTCACTTTGATCTTTCTCTCAGTCGTCACCACCGGCTTGGGTTGGTACCAGCGGCTTGCCAAGTATGCCGGAGCCGGTACACTGGTGCCCATTACCGGCTTTGCCAACGCCATGTCCTCTCCTGCCATTGAATTCAAAAGTGAGGGGCTGGTGCTGGGGCTTGCCGCCAAGCTGTTTGTTATCGCCGGGCCGGTCATCGTTTACGGCACTGTGGCAAGTATTTTGTATGGGCTGGTGCTGGTCATTTTCGGCATCGGGTAAGGTCGGCGGCAGGGGAGTGGTTCGGGCGGCTCCGCTCCGCCCCTTGCAGGAGCGGGTAGCCGGCGCCCCGCAGGGGGCGCCGGCTAAGGGACGCTTTGCGTCCCGCGGAGCCGCCCGGACGCCCATGGTTTACAGAAAACCACAGAAAGGAGAAAAAACATTGTCAATCAGAATCGGCGCCGGAACCATTCGGCTGGAACAACCCGCAGCAATTGCGGCAGTGGCGGCGGTGGGCAGCCGCATGGAGCAGGAGGGACCCCTTGGGGCGGAATTTGACCGGACGGTGGAGGACAGCAGCTTTGGTGAAAAAAGCTGGGAAAAAGCCGAAACCAAAATGCAGCAGCTTGCTTTAGATCTGGCGCTGCAAAAGGCGGGCGTCCAGCCGGAAACGGTCGACGTCGTGCTGGGCGGCGATCTTTTGAACCAGTGTATTGCCTCGGCTTATGCCGCACGGGAGCTGGGCAGACCCTATTTGGGGCTATACGGGGCATGCAGTACCATGGCGGAAAGTCTGACATTGGCGGCGCTTCTGGTGGAAAGCGGTGCGGCAAAAAACGCTCTTGCCGTTACCTCCTCTCACTTTTGCTCCAGCGAGCGGCAGTTCCGATTCCCCCTGAATTACGGCGGAGTAAGGACGCCCACCGCCCAACACACCGCCACCGCCTCCGGTGCAGCGTTGGTGGCGCAGCAGGGGGATATTCACATTCGGGAGGTCTGCATCGGGCGTGTGGTGGATCTGGGGGTAACGGATATCAACAACATGGGGGCGGCAATGGCGCCTGCCGCTTGGGATACCCTGCGGCAATACCTTGCCGATACCGGCACCGCTCCTGCCGATTACGATAAAATCATTACCGGCGATTTGGCAGGCGTGGGCAGCGACCTGCTGGTGCGTCTTGCCGCGGAGGAGGGCTGTGACCTGCGCCCTTATTACACCGACTGCGGTTTGATGCTGTACGACCGCGAGGAACAAAAGGTTGATGCCGGTGCTTCCGGCTGCGGGTGCAGCGCTGCGGTCATGTGTGCTCATTTTTTGCCGGCAATGCAGCGGCGGGACTACCGTAATATTTTGTTTCTGGCAACGGGAGCGCTGATGTCACCGACCGCCTGCCAGCAGGGGGAGTCGATCCCCGGCGTGGCACACCTGCTGCACCTGACGGCAGGGGAGTAAAGGCGGCATTTTGGGAAAATGGCGGACAGCGGGGAAATGCGGCGGAGCCGCCCTAAAGCTGCTCCCTTCAAAAAACGGAGGAAAAAATATGCAAGCGATATTACCTTATTTGTATGCCTTTCTGGTAGGCGGAACGCTTTGCCTTGTCGGTCAGGTCCTCATTGACCGCACCAAGCTGACACCGGCGCGCATTCTCTCCGGCTATGTGGTTGCCGGTGTGCTGCTGGGTGCGCTGGGGTTGTACCAGCCCCTTATCGACTTCGCCGGAGCAGGCGCTGCCGTTCCCCTGACCGGCTTTGGCAGCTTGCTGGCACGGGGCGTGCGGGAAGCCGTAGCTGAGCAGGGGCTGCTGGGCGCACTGACAGGCGGTCTGCAAAAGGGAGCAGCCGGCATTGCGGCTGCAATCCTTTTTTCGGTTTTGGCGGCGCTCGTGTTCCGCTCGAAGGACCAGTGCTGAAAGAGCGCTGCGCCCGGCTTTTGAGGGAAGGTGCAAGGGAAAAGAACGGCCGGCGGAGCCGACCGCCAAAGGCGGTCGCCGCGGGCTGCGCCCGCGGGTTTCGGCTGCGCCGAAACGCTCCGCCGCCCTGCCCTGCGTCCGCAGAAATCCTTTCAATTTTGTGTGCTTTTCACAAGAAAATGATACGGGATTTGACAAGTCGGCAAAAAACCTGTATAATGCAACCCGAACTTGATCCAAAAGGAGACGTTAGATGAGTAAATTCAGACCCGATGCATGGTTCCGTCGTATCGGGAAGCTGCTGCGGGGCAGGACATTTACCGCAGCGGGGCTCGCCGTGGCAGTTGGTTTGTCACTATGGGCTGTGGCGGAAAATGTCAAGATCTTATATATCGCTGATGGGGCGGAAACCGGCGTCACTCTGGCGCTGCGCAGCGATCCGACCGAGCAGGCACTGAGCCGTGCCGGTATTGTTTTGAATGAAAATGACACCATAACCACCCGCGAGACCGCTTTGGCTTACAGTCGGGTAAGCATTAACCGCGGGCTTTCGGTAACGCTGGTTGCCGATGGCCATGAGATCCCCTGCACCGTCACCGGCGGCACCGTTGCGGAGCTGCTGGCGGAAAACAACATCACGCTGGGCGAAAACGACCATTGCAGCAAGGAGCCTTCCGCCCTGCTGGAGGACGGTGACGTCATCACCGTGCAGCGGGTGGAACGAAAGATTGTGAAGGAGCAGGTTTCTATTCCCTGCGATACCGTTTACAAATCCAGCAGCCTGCTGCGCAGCGGACGCAGCGTACAGGTTTCTGCCGGCAGCAATGGTCTGGCGGAAAACACCTACGAGGAGCTGTGGAACGGAGATATGCTGGTTTCCCGCACACTGGTAAGCACCAAGGAGCTTGCCGCTCCGCACAGTGCGCTGGTCATAGAGGGACAGCGGGGCGCCGCCATTTCCCGTCTGGACTGGAGCGAGGAGTTCCCGCTGGACGCTAACGGCATACCGGTAAGCTACAAGAAGGTCAAGAGCGGTCAAAAGGCGACCGGCTATTCTGCCGGAGAGAACAGCTACGGCAGCAGCGGCGGATACTGCTATTACGGCACCATTGCCGTTGATCCCAATGAGTATCCCTACGGCACCAAGCTGTATATCCGCAGCAGCGACGGCAGCTTTGTTTACGGCTACGCCCTTGCCAGCGATACCGGCGGCTTTATTTCCGGTACGGTAGATGTTGACGTGGATCTTTTCTATGAGACCTATCTGGAAAGCGCATTGAATAGCCTGCGTACTGTGGATATTTATGTGCTGGAATGGGGCAACGGCACGCTGTACTACTAAGCACCAGTCCCACCAAAAATACAAGTATCAAGTTTACCGTCCGGGGCAGGGAGATCTGCCTTGGGCGGGTTTTTCTTAATAGAAGGATCTTTCAACCATGGCACAAACAATGGGTCGCGGTGGTTGGGGTGCGGGAACAAGATTTGCCGAGGAGCGGACATAGCATTCTGCACTTGCCGAGCGCTGAATTAAGGTAAGCAGAGAGTGGGACAGGACCCCCCTCCCCCGAAGCGGGGGAGGGGAGGGGAAGGGGGCAGATGCGCCCGCGGCACCCTATAAGCACCGTTTAGCCTACGCTTCGGGACGGCGCAGCCGTTCCGAGCGGGCGTTCCGGTGCGTGGGGTCTTGGGGTATCCCCAAGCGTGTTTTGCTTCCTTTTGCACGAGCAAAAGGAAGTCCCCGCCGGATAGGTATACAAATTAAAACCTTTTATAAGGCTTTGCGACGCCGTCAGGCGAGAAAAAACCACGCCATATTATCTTTCGCCGCAAGGCGATTTTTCGTTGTTACCTACCGATAGAAAGGACAGAACACTCATGTTTAACAGCCTGCTGGCGGAATATAAAACGCCCTTTGGTGCGGTGGCGGCAGGGGAGAAAATGACCCTGCGCTTTACCCTGCCTGCCGGAGACGGACGCAGCCCCTCTCTGCTGCTGTACCGGGCAGGGCAGCCGCAGCCCATGCTGCTTACGCCCATGCAGCGGGAGGGAGATGCCTTTCTCCTGCGCTATACCCCGCAGGAGACGGGACTGTATTACTACGGTTTTCGCCTTTCGGACGGAACCCTGCTGCACCGAGCCCCCGACGGCAGCGCCGATTACGGCGAGGGACAGCTGTGGCAGCTTACCGTCTATGATAAAGATTACGAGGTCCCCCAAAAGTTTGCGGGGCAGGTAATGTATCAGATCTTCCCCGACCGCTTTTATTGCAGCGGCAAGCCGAAGACCGGCGTTCCCGCCGACCGCCGACTCCACCAAAGCTGGCAGGAGGAGCCGCAGAGCACCCCCGATGCCGACGGGGAATTCCGCTGCAACGATTACTTCGGCGGAGATCTTGCCGGGATCACCGAAAAGCTGCCGGCGCTGGCGGAGCTGGGCGTGCGGGTCATCTACCTCAATCCGATCTTTGAAGCGCACAGCAACCACCGCTATAATACTGCCGATTATATGCGCATCGACCCGCTTTTGGGCGATGAGGAGGATTTTATCACCCTGTGCCGGCGGGCGCATGAGCTGGATATCAAGATCATTCTGGACGGCGTATTCAACCACACCGGCAGCGACAGCCTGTATTTTAATAAGGAGGGACGCTACGGCGCAGGCGGCGCCTGCCGTGATCCGCACAGCCCCTACCGCAGCTGGTACTGCTGGAAGGATGCCGCCGCCAATATGTACGAGAGCTGGTGGGGCTTTCGCACCCTGCCCAATGTTCGGGAAACCTACCCGAGCTATCTGGACTTTATCTGCAACCCCAACACCGGTGTGCTGGCAAAATGGCTTTCTCTGGGAGCCTCCGGCTTCCGGCTGGATGTCGCCGACGAGCTGCCCGATGCCTTCCTCGACCGCGTCTATCAGACGGTGAAATCCTTCGGCGAGGACAAGGTTGTCATCGGAGAGGTCTGGGAGGACGCCTCCAACAAAATCAGCTACGGCAACCGCAGACATTACCTTCTGGGCAGCCAGCTGGACAGCGTCATGAACTACCCGT
>USBC01000020.1 GCA_900552845.1 uncultured Oscillospiraceae bacterium
TGCGCCATACCCTGCCGGACTACATGATCCCAAGGCAGATTATAGTTTGCGATAAACTGCCGTTAACGGTGAATGGAAAAACAGACCGCAAAAAAGCAGCTCTTTTGCCATGAGGTCTCGGTGAAGATAAAATAAAAAGGAAGCAAAGGCCGGACAAGCCGTATAGCTACATAGTTATACAAGCGCTGCACATGAAATATGAGTGAGAGGATATATGGATATATAACAAGCGAGAAGCTGCTGGCAATGCTGTGCCAAGCCTGCGACCGCCCCTTGACGGAGGAGACCGAGCTGCTGCAAAGCGGATATCTGGATTCACTGGCGTTGGTACTGTTGGAGGAAGAGCTGGAAGCCGCAGGTGAGGTGGTCTCGGTGGCGCGGATTCCGCGGGAAGCGATGATTACCCCACAGACCCTGTGGGATTGGTATCGGCGGAATGTGACTGCGGAGAACAGGGAATAAAAAATTTGTTTGACGGATATTCCTTGATGTGCTACAATCATCGGGTTATCTTATCAAGTTTTAGCGGGGTGAAAGTTTGAGTACAATAGAGATTTTACTCATTGGTGTCGGGCTTTCAATGGACGCTTTTGCCGTAGCGGTCTGCAAGGGGCTGGGGATGCGGCGAATCAATTACCGACACGCCTTTATTATTGCGCTGTTCTTTGGCGGATTTCAGGCACTGATGCCTTTTGTGGGCTGGCTGCTGGGCAGCCGTTTTGCACAGTATATTACCCGCCTTGATCACTGGATTGCTTTTGTTCTATTGCTTTTTATCGGCGGTAAGATGATATGGGATACCTTCCATGAAAATGAGGAAGAAGAATTGCATTCCGATGAACGTCTCAACCTCAAGGAATTGCTTTTGATGGCGGTGGCTACCAGCATCGATGCCCTTGCCATGGGCATCACCTTTGCATTTCTTTCGGTCAATATCGGCAAGGCTTCGGGGCTTATCGGCTGCACGACCTTTATTATTTCCTTACTTGGGGTGTTTATCGGCAACCGCTTTGGTGCAAAATACAAGGACAAGGCATCGTTGATCGGTGGAATTATTCTTATACTGATTGGTTGTAAAGTGTTGATAGAGCACCTTGGTCTATTGGGCTGAAATTCAGAAATTCAGACTAAATTAACGGATTGACAAAACTAAAACAGCATAATATAATAAACCGCGTAAAGGGGAGTAGTTTGCGCAGTCCTGTAGGCTGCGTTGGGCGGTGTCGTCATCCCGGTGCCCTTGGCGCTCGTGCCGTCCATGAACACATAGTGTTTAAAACAAGACTTTTACAAAGGCTCTCCTGTGGGGCTTTTGTAAAGGTTTTTTTTATTATAAAAATATTAACCATTTTTGAGGTGACTGACTATGATTTTTGAAGAGATCGGCAGCCTGTTTGTGAATGTGGCGGCGCTGAGCGACTGGCGCTACTGGGTCATGTGGCTTATCGGCGGTCTGCTTATTTATTTGGCAATCGCCAAGGATATGGAGCCAACGCTGCTGTTGCCGCTGGGCTTTGGCACCATTCTGGTCAATATACCGCTTTCCGGCGCCATTGACCAGGTGAACGCAAGCGGGCAGGTGACGGAGGGGGCGCTGACTACTCTGTTCAATGCCGGTATTGCCAATGAGCTGTTCCCGCTGGTTTTGTTCATCGGCATTGGTGCAATGATCGACTTCGGACCTGTTTTGAGCAATCCTAAACTGATGATTTTCGGCGCAGCAGCACAGTTTGGCATTTTCCTGACCTTCTGTGCGGCGTCCATGTTTTTCGGCACCAATGACGCTGCTTCTATTGCGGTTATCGGTGCGGCAGATGGTCCGACCTCCATTTTTGTATCTCAAATGCTCAATTCCAAGTACCAGGGCGCTATTATGGTAGCGGCTTACTCTTATATGGCACTGGTGCCCATTATTCAGCCGCCTGTCATCAAGGCTTTGACCTCCCATAAAGAACGCCTTATCCGCATGCCCTATAAGCAGGTGGAGATCAGCAAGACTACCCGTATTCTGTTCCCGATTATGGTAACAATTGTTGCGGGAATTATTGCTCCGACCTCTGTGGCACTTATCGGCTTCTTGATGTTTGGCAACCTGATCCGCGAGTGCGGTGTGCTGAATTCTCTGAGCGATACCGCCCAGCATGTGCTGGCAAACCTTGTTACCATTTTCCTTGGCATCACCATTGCAGCGAATATGCAGGCTGAGCAATTCCTCAAGCCGGAAACTCTGCTTATTCTTTGCCTCGGACTTGTTGCGTTTATTTTTGATACCGCCGGCGGCGTACTGTTTGCCAAGTTCCTGAACCTGTTCCTCAAGAACAAGATCAATCCCATGATCGGTGCAGCCGGCATTTCAGCTTTCCCGATGAGCGGACGCGTGGTGCATAAGTTGGGTTTGGCAGAGGACAAGCAGAACTACCTGTTGATGCAGGCAATCGGCGTCAATGTATCGGGACAAATCGCCTCTGTTGTGGCGGGTGGTTTGATCCTCAATTTCTTCCTGTGATTGTAAGGGGGTAACTGATATGAACTTTAATCCAAGCCAGTTTTTGAATAATTTCCATTACCTTGTTTCCGGTATGCTGGGTATTTTTCTGGTTATTGGCATTATAATTCTTTTTACAATGCTGCTGAACAAAGTCTTTAGTAAAAAATAATTAAAGAACTCTTCAAGACTTTTTAATTGCAGCTTTTCTCCAAATGGGCTATCATTAAGGTAGGACAAAAGGAGATAAGAGGAAACAATAAATGCAGATGAATGACCGACAAAAGAAAATATGGGGCATTGCCGCAATCATTGGGTTAGTCGCTTTTATGGGGCTGCTGTGCTGGTTTGTCGGGCGCCCGATGCTGCGCTTTGTATCGGAGCCGGAGATGTTTCGTCAATGGGTAGACGGTCACGGAATTTGGGGGCGTATCGCTTTTATTGGCATGATGATCTTCCAGATCATTGTTGCCGTAATTCCGGGCGAGCCGCTTGAAATCGGTGCAGGGTATGCTTTTGGCGCAGTAGAGGGGACAATTCTTTGCCTCATTGGCGCAGTACTTGGCGGCGCAATCGTGGTAATATTGGTGCGTCGCTATGGTGTAAAGCTGGTAGAGGTTTTCTTTTCCCGGGAAAAGATTATGTCCTTGCGGTTCATGCAGGATAGTCGGCGGCTTGAATTGTTGGTGTTTATTGTTTTTTTAATTCCCGGTACGCCAAAGGATCTGCTATGCTATGCGGTGGGACTGACAAATCTGCGAATGAGGGATTGGCTGCTGATTTCTTTGGTAGCAAGAATTCCGAGCATTATTACCTCTACCATCGGTGGCAATGCGTTGGGCGAACAGAACTATGGCTTTGCAGTAGCGGTATTTGCGGTTACGCTGACCATCAGCTTGTGCGGTATTTTGATATATCGGCATATCTGTCGCAAGGAAAATGAAGAAATTGAGCGGAAAGAAGCGGAAAAGGGAAATGTGCAAGAAGACCGGTAGCTATATTTTGATAGCGGTTTTACTACTGACAATTTTAACTGCCTGCGGCGGTAAAACGCCAAAGGGACCAGTGGAGACCGATTTGTATCATGCGTTGATAACAGGGAATACTGAGCCGGACTCACTGGGAACCGTGGTTTTTCTTGGCTATTATGAGAGTGCTGATGCAATGAAAGCTGAGTTGCCGGAAGCACTGAAAAACCTGCCTTTGGCAGAGATGGGCGGAGGAGAAGCATACGCCGTAATTCCGAGATATGAGGGGGAATTTGTCACCTTATATTCCATTGAAATGGACGAGAATGCCAATGCCATATGCAGCGAAACCGGCACACGATACGACGGCGCCGTGCTGGTGATGTGCAACCATAGCGATATTTTCAGCAATGTACAAATTGAATTGAAAATGGGTGAAGAGGCGGCTGTATTCAGCCCCTACATCAGCTTAAAAGACGGCAGCGTTGTAACACACAACCGTGTGCCGGTGAGTTCGATAGATTAAAATAATTTGTCCCGTTCTCCCCCGTGAGCAGTTGATTGCTTGGAGAGAACGGGACTTTTTATAAGATATTATCTACGGACGATAATTTGAGAGAGGATTTCCCCGACCTTGCCATGCAGGGTGAGGGAAGTCCTTTCGTCCATTGGCGTGGGATCACGATTGATAAGTACAAGATGCTTGCCATGGAAATAATGCACAAGGGAAGCGGCAGGGTAAACGGTGAGAGAGGTACCTGCAATGATGAGCATATCGGCGTAAGCGATGGCGTCAATGCTTTCGTCAATCGTGTTGCTGTTGAGCTGCTCCTCATAGAGTACGACATCAGGCTTGATGAGACCGCCGCAGCTGCAGCGGGGAATGCCTGTGGTTGAGAGAATGTATTCGGCTGTATAGCATTGGTGACACTTTTGACAATAATTGCGATGGACGCTGCCGTGCAGCTCCAACACATTTTTACTGCCCGCCATTTGGTGCAGCCCATCGATATTTTGTGTAACAATAGCGGTCAGCTTGCCCGAAGCCTCCAATTCAGCCAGTTTGTAGTGAGCAGCATTGGGCTTTGCAGAAAGGCATATCATTTTTTGACGATAAAAATCATAAAACTCTGCGGTATGACTGATAAAAAAGCTGTGACTGAGAATGGTTTCAGGAGGGTAATCAAACTTTTGATGATACAGTCCATCAACAGAGCGAAAATCGGGGATCCCGCTTTCGGTTGAAACACCTGCTCCGCCGAAAAATACAATGCGGTTGCTTTCATCGATCATCTGCTGCAGTTTAGTGATGCTATTATCCATTTTCACAAGATCTCCCTTCCGTTGACATCAAGGCGTTTCAATACCATTAGTGATGCTTAGACTTGTCAGACTTTTGACGTAGCTTTTCCTTTGTACCGTCTGGCTTTTGAATGTAAGTATGATCTAGGGTATGCTTGAGGCTCTGACGCATTTCAGCAATGTATTGCCCGCGCAGATCCATGCGTTCCTTAATCTCCTCATTGGTCAGTTCGCGTTCGCGTGCAAGTCGGGAAAGGTGACTGATGCGTTCCAGCTTTTCTTTTTCCATATTGGCTCCTTATTTTGAAATCACGAGATCCAGCAGATGCTGAATGACATCATAATTGAACTGATATTTTGCAATTACGCAGCCGCCGATGACCAGAGCAATAAAAATAAGCTGCAATAGAAATGCGGCAATACCAAGATTACGGCGGTTGCGGTTATTACCTCGTCTGAAAATCCATTTGATTGCACAGATGAAATTGACGATGGGGATAGCAAGCAGAATCAGAGCACCCATAAAGGAACTGACCTTCATAACGGAAGTATCGGGAGGCGCCTTGCGTGGCTTCTTTTCCTCTTCCACTGACCCAGCACTTGGTTCTTCATGCGACAGAAAAGCCTCGGGCTGTGGGACGGGCTGTTCTTCAGAATGGATACCATGTTCTTCGCTTCCGACTGCTACGGCAGCAGGAATATCCGAAAGGAGGTCGTCGTTTTCACTGATGGGATTATTTTGATGTTCTTCCAGCATATTTAGTTCCTCCGATTATAGTTCTTGCGTTGTATGACCGGGACAATAGGGGCGCAGTGGGCAGCGTTCGCACTGCGGTTTGCGTGCGATACAGTATTCTCGTCCCAATAGTACCATGCGGTGACAGAATCCGGTTGATTTTTCAGGGGGGATCTTCTCCCTAAGCTGCATTTCAACTTTGTAAGGATCCTTTGAAGAAGATAGCCCCAGCAGATTGGTGATGCGAATGCAGTGAGTATCGCAGACATAGGAGGGTTGACCGTAGATGTCGCCGCAGATTAGATTGGCGGTCTTCCGTCCGACACCGGGAAGCTTGGTCAATTCCTCAATGCTGTCCGGTACGATGTTGTTGTATTTATCCCGAAGCATTTTACACATTTCTACGATGTCGTGTGCTTTGGTGTGATAAAAGCCGCAACTGCGTACCATTTCCTCAACATCGGTTACGTTGGCTTCTGCAAAGGCTGTGATAGAGGGGTAGCGCGCAAATAGCGCAGGGGCTACTTGATTAACGCGAGCATCGGTACACTGTGCTGCCAGCCGTACAGCAATAAGGAGTTCATGTGGGACACGATATAGGAGGGAGCATAGCTCCTGTGGGTACAGTTTTTCCAACTCATCAATAATGCGGGCAACACGCTCATTTTCCGACATTTTTGTCACACTCCTTTCTGCAACAATGATAAGGACTAATGGGCAAATTGTCAAGACGGGACAGTCACGCTTCGACCGTTTCTATCCGGTCAAAAGCTTACAATAAAACTGAACTGATGATGGGAAAGGGCGGTGAAAACAAATGAAGATATACGGTGATGTACTGGCAGCAGTCAATTTTACCGTAACACTTTTAATTCTGCATCTGTGCGGACGAATAATGGGCATACGCCCAGGGAGAACAGCAAAGTACATATCGGCAGCATTAGGAGCGGCTGCTGCGTTCATCATTTTTGTGCCGATCCATTCGATGATAGGGCAGATTTTGTACCGACTGGCGGTTTCCGTTTTGCTGGTTGGGGTGGCGTTCCCGTCCCTGAGCCACGGTCGGCTGCTGCGCGCAATTGGCGTTTTCTACATCGTGAGTATCGTTTTTGCAGGGATTACTGTATTGCTTATCTCAGTGGATCCGGATATCGGCTTTTATACTGCGAATGGTGTCGTTTATTATAATATCAGTCCGCTGTTGCTGTTGGGCTGCATGATGGCATCGTATATCGCAGTAACGCTCTATGATCGATTCACAGCCCTCCGCCTGCCTAAGCGGGATCTTTATCGAATTGACATAGAACGGCGAGGCAGTGATATATCACTACTGGCGCTGGCAGATAGCGGAAATCGGCTGGTGGAACCATTTTCCGGATTGCCGGTGCTGGTGGTGAATGCTGCCGAGGTGTGGGGCCTTTTAAGCACTGAAGAAAGACGGGTGATACGGGAAAATGATACCGAGGCGGCACTGCCGGAACTTAGGTGGGTGCTTGCAGGAACCGTGACAGGCTGTGAGCTTTTGCCGGCTTTTCGCCCAGAGAGAATGTCTATTATAATAAATGGTCGAAGGGCGGAACTGGGGGGATATTTCGCAGCGGTCGGAGCGCGGGATATCGGAGACGGAAATTACTGCGCTGTATTTAACCCTAAAATGATACAGGTTTTGCTGTGAGGTGAGTAAAATGCAATTGATGGAACGACTGATAAATAAGCTGCGGAAATGTTTTTTGAAAAATTATCTGGAGATCTATTATATCAATGGGCCGGATAACCTGCCGCCGCCCTTGAGCCGGGAGCAGGAGACGGCAGTGTTTTTACGGCTTGGAGAAGGCGATCCCAAGGCAAGGGATATTCTTATCACCCACAACCTGCGTTTGGTGGTTTATATTGCGCGCAAATTTGAATCCACGGGAATCGGGATAGAGGATTTGATTTCCATCGGAACAATCGGACTGATAAAAGCGGTGAATACCTTTTGCCCCGCCAGGAATATCAAACTTGCTACCTATGCCTCTCGTTGTATTGAAAATGAGATATTGATGTATCTGCGAAAGACCCAAAACCAGAAAACAGAGGTCTCTATTGACGAGCCGTTGAATGTGGATTGGGATGGGAATGAACTACTGTTATCGGATATCTTGGGAACAGACGGCGACACCGTGAATCGAGGGCTGGAACAGGAGGCAGAGAGAAGCGCCTTGCGTGGTTTGGTGAATGCATTGGACGAGAGGGAGCAGCGCATTATGCGGCTTCGCTTTGGTCTGGACGACGGCGAAGAACACACCCAAAAGGAGGTAGCCGATATGATCGGAATATCACAGTCGTATATCTCCCGGCTGGAAAAAAAGATTATTCGTAAACTGCGGGAGGATATGCGGCAAATCTACTGAAACCAACCGCCGGAGCAGATTGCAGCCGGTGGTTAGTTCTCTATCGCTAATATCAAGTTGGGGTATAAACGGAATAAAAAGAATAACTGACGAAATGTGCAGAATTGCTGTTGCATTGACAGTGGGGAAAATGCTATACTGATTCTAGTTATAACAGTAAAAAGGAGTGTGTTTTTGTGCAGGAGGCAAAGCATTTTCCCACTGCAATGTTCGGATTTGAGCGTAAGGCAGTGCTGAACTATATTTATGAGCAGGACAGACAGACGCGGGAAGCACTGGAGGAATTAGCAGTGCGGAATGATGCACTGGATCATAAGGCTGCCGAGCTAAGTGAAAAGCTGGAAGTGCTTACCGCACAGTACCAGCATTCAGTGCATGACTGCGAGGAAAAACAACGTCTTTTGTCCGAGCAGGGTACAGACAGCTCCCGCATGAGAGAGCGTGCTAATAAGCTGGCAGCACAGCTAAGGGATAAAGAAAACGCCCTGCAGTTGCAGATGGAGTTAAACAAAAAAATACAGGCCAGGGTAAATGAGCAGGAAACAGCCCTGAATGCTTTGCGGGCGGAGCTGAACGAGGCAAAGCTGCAGGCAGATCTTTTTAAGGGACGACATGAAGACTTTAATGGGCTGAAAAAGCAGTTGGACGAAATAAGAGCGCAATTTGCCGAACGGCTGAATCAGTTTGAGAAGGATTTTAATCGTCTGGAGGCGGAAGTGCCCTGCTGCCGTATGGCTGCCCGGTGCAACGGCAGCGAAAAAGAAGTGAGTCCGGTGGAAAAGCCAAAGGTACATAAGGTAACGCTGCGCCGCAGAGAGACGGTACAGCAGCCGGAGGAGCCGGGACAAGCTGCAGGCAGTGCAGGAAACCGCGTCTGCAAGATCCTGAATGAGTGGAAGTGATGTGACCGATGTTCAAGTCAATTACCTCAATAGAGGCATTATGGGATATTCTGCGCAGTATTCGTGTGCAGGATATTTTGGATATCCTCATTGTCGCATATCTTGTTTATAAGCTGATCAACCTGCTGCGGGAGACCCGTGCCGGGCAGCTGATCAAGGGCGTTATCGGTATTGTTTTGGTGTATGTACTGGCACGGGCATTTCAGCTTCGTGCAGTTAGTGCCATTATACGCTATTTGATTACCTACGGTGTGTTTGCGCTGTTAATTATTTTTCAGCCGGAATTGCGCAAAATACTGGAGAAGCTGGGACGCACCAGCATTTCCTTGACGCAGATCAGAAAAACTGTAAACAGTATAGGTGGCAACAGCTTTGAGAGCAACAGTAATGTGGTGCGGTGCATCAATGCAATTTGCGACAGTTGCGCAATGCTCTCTAAGGAACGAACCGGCGCCCTGATTGTTATTGAACGTACCACACGACTGGGAGATATTATTGCGACCGGCACATTGGTAGATGCAAGCCCTTCTGCCGAGCTGATCCGCAACATTTTTTTCAAGAATTCTCCGCTGCATGACGGAGCTATGCTGATTCGGGACGGACGGGTATATGCGGCGGGCTGTTTCTTGCCGCTTTCCAATAATTACGACATCAGCCGTACATTGGGAACCCGTCATCGGGCAGCGCTGGGCATGTCGGAGGTCAGTGATGCGATGATTGTTATCGTCTCGGAGGAAACGGGTGCGATTTCGGTTGCAAAAGACGGTAAGCTGAATCTGCGGCTGACGGTAAACAGCTTGAATTCCATTCTGTGTGACGAATTACTCTCGGAGCAGGAAACGAAGAAGAACAGCGCGATGGATACGCTGGTGAGTCTTTTCAGGAGAAATGGACATGAACAAGAATCAAAGTGAGTCGGTCAATTCCGCTGCTGACCGCCCTAAGACACTACGGATCATTTTATCGCTTGTTATTGCGTTCTTTGTATGGATGGCTGCAATGTTGGCAGCGCCGGAGATCACAAAGCATATTAAAGATGTTCCAATCACCGTAGATATCCCTACCAGCGCAATGTTGGAGGTGGTTGAGGGGGAAGACACCAAGGTTTCGCTGGTGCTCGATGGTAAGCAGTTTGAGATTGGCAATTATGGTCCCGAAAACGTTCGGGTGATCGCTGATGCATCTGCGATTACTGAGCCGGGCACCTACGAAGTTCCGTTGATTGTGAGCGATAACGGCACAAGAAGCTACTCGGTTACATCAATTTCCCCTGCCACCGTTTCGTTGACCTTTGAGGCGCGTACCAAGAAATTGCTGCAGATTCAACCGAGCATTACAGGGTTGACTACGCCGGATAATTATATTGCGCCTGAAAATGAGATCACCTTGGATCCGTCTGCTGTGGAGATCAGCGGTGCGGAGAGTTTTATCTCCCGCGTGGAACGTGCTGTAATCGAGGTGAACTTTACTCGCGAAGTGAGCAGTACCCAAAGTCAGAATTCCAAGATTGTGTATTATGATGAGAACGGCAACCGTTTGGAGACAGAGCATATTTCTTATTTTCATCAAGATGTAAGCTCTGTCGCAATAACTATCCCCGTAAAGAGGGTGGCGACGCTTCCCTTAAGTGTTTCGTTCCTCAATGTACCGGAGAATTTCCCCGAAGAAGAGCTTTCGTACAGCCTTTCGGTGGATTCCATTACTGTGGCAGCGGAGGATTCTGTGTTGCGCAACCACAGCAGCTTGGTGTTGGGCTATATCGACTTTAAGCAGATGAATCTTCTGACCTCATCGCAGATGGACTTCGCTGTGCAGTTGCCGGACGGCTTCACAGATATGGACGATATAGAGGTTGTAACGGTTTCTTTTGACGCCGATGATCTTGCCTCTACCAATTTGAGCCTGAAAAACTTCCAAATAGTGAATATCCCGGACGGCTATACGGCTACGGTAAATGAAGAATCACTGCGCGTTCACGTGATTGGCAGAAAGAGCATTATAAGCGGTATTTCGGCAGGCGACTTTGTGGTGAAGGTCGACCTCTCTGACATAAACCTGCGCAGTGGCAAGTACGAGATCCCTGTTTCCATTTATGCACCAACCAAGGGCTTTGTATGGGCGGTGGGCGAGTATAGTGTAACCGTCCAAGCAAAAGCGGGATAAATTAACGATAGACTTTCGGCTCTGCTTGTTTTGGGCAGGGCTGAATTTTCTTTCACGGGAGTTAATAATGAGCATTTATCTGATAAACAATATTATAGTCCCACTGGAAAGTGAAGCTGACTTTCGGAGGGAGGCATTGCGGGCATTACGATGCCGCAGCAGCGATCTTTTGGCTGTAGATATATATCGCAAAAGCATAGATGCACGAAAAAAAGATAATATCCGGCTAAACTATACCGTTGCAGCAACGCTCAAAGAGGGGGCTAGTCTGCCTCAGAACGGAAGGTATCGTTTACTGCAGGAGAAAAAAGCGCAATTTTCACAAGGAAATGAGCCGATGAAGCACCGCCCGGTAATCATCGGACTGGGACCTGCCGGTATATTTTGCGGGATTACCTTGGCCCGGGCGGGTTACCGACCGATTATTCTTGAGCAGGGCGCCCCAATGGAGGAACGCTGCAGCGATGTGAATACCTTTTGGCGGGAGCAACGATTGAATGAATCCTCCAATATTCAGTTTGGAGAAGGAGGCGCGGGGACATTCTCTGATGGAAAGCTGATGACTCGCATCAATGATGGCTTCTGCCGTACGGTGCTGGAGGAATTTGTGACGCATGGCGCTCCAAAGGAAATATTGACCGATGCAAAGCCGCATATCGGTACTGACCGGTTAAGAACGCTCATTGTAGCAATTCGGAAAGAAATTATTTCACTTGGCGGTGAGGTGCGATTCCATTCACCGGCAGAAGACTTGATCGTTAAAGACGGAAAAATTGCCGCCGTTGTCACACGCGGAGAAAAAATCCCATGTGACTGCTTGATATTGGCGCCCGGCAATGCAGCAAGACCGCTCTTTAGCTGCTGTTTAGCCCGTGAAATTGCCATAGAATCAAAGCCCTTTTCTGTTGGCGCAAGAATTGAGCACTTACAGGAAGCAATAGACGCTGCAATGTATGGTGATTATGCCGGTCACCCGAAGCTGGGACACGCAGAATACCAGCTCTCAGAACGTGAACCGGAAACGGGACGGGCAGTTTACACCTTTTGCATGTGTCCGGGAGGCGTAGTGGTACCGGCAGCTTCCGAGGAAAAATCCATCGTGACAAATGGCATGAGTTATCACAGTCGTGCAGGGGATAATGCCAATGCTGCGTTAGTTGTCTCCGTAGACCAGCGGGATTTTGGTTCGCATCCTTTAGATGGCGTTTGTTTTCAACAGGCGATAGAACACCGCGCCTTTGCCACGGTGGGAGATTATTGCGCACCGGCACAGACGGTAGGTCATTTTATGCAGAATATCTCCGGCGCAGAATGGGGCAGGGTGATGCCAACCTACGCAATAGGTGTAAAGCCGTGTAACTTGTCGAGCATATTGCCGTCTTTCGTGACGGAAGAGATGAGAAAAGGTTTGGCGGTGTTCGAACGCAGGATAAAAGGGTATGCTGCACCGGATGCTGTGCTGACGGCACCGGAGACAAGGACTTCCTCCCCGGTACGGATTATACGCGGAGATGACCTGCAAAGTATTTCGACTGCAGGGCTGTATCCCTGTGGAGAGGGAAGCGGTTATGCCGGCGGTATTATGAGCTCTGCAGTGGACGGTATACGCACGGCAGGCGCAGTTATTGAGCGATTCTGTCCGCCGAATGATTGAACATTACGACAAAATGTGATATAATAATCTATCAAATTGACAAGCGACGGAAAGAAGGGCGGCTCGATGCGCTTTTATGCGTGGAAAGAAAATTTTGCAAAAGCAGACCCAATGATTGTAGAGAACCACCCTCTGCCGATGTTTATGTGTCGTGTGCTTGCCTCGCGCGGCATCAAGGATAGCGCCGCAGCCAGAGATTTTTTGAACGCATCTCAAACCCTGAGTGATCCGATGTTGATGCATGACATGGAGAAGGCGGTTTCTATCGTGCGTTGTGCAATAGATGAGGGGAAAAAGATACTTGTATTCGGCGACTATGATTGCGATGGGATCACCGCTACAGTAATGCTGTATGAATACCTTGAAGGCGAAGGGGCAGATGTATGCTATTACATTCCTGAACGCCTTGGCGAGGGATACGGGCTTTCCATGCAGACGGTAGAAATGATCATATCCTCCGGTATTGAGCTTATTATCACCGTTGATAATGGTATTTCCGCTGTGGCAGAGATCGCGCGTGCAAAGGAAGCCGGGATAGAGGTTGTTGTAACAGATCATCACGCCCTGCCGCAGCAGTTGCCGCCTGCCGATGCTCTGCTCAATTCCGCATTCGAGGCTGATGACTCTCCCAGCCGGTATCTGTGTGGTGCAGCAATGGCATTTAAGCTGATTGCCGCACTGGAGCAACAGGTGCAGGGAGACGATGTTCAGGATCTTCTGCTGGAACAATTCGGAGACCTGACAGCGATAGCAACTCTTGCTGATGTAGTTCCTTTAAAAGGGGAAAATCGCACAATAACTCATATGGGGTTGGAAATATTAGCACATACCAATCGTCTCGGTTTGCAGGCTCTTGCGCGGAATGCAAAAGCGAACCTGACCGCTTGCCACAGCGATACAGTATCTTTTGTGCTGGCACCGCGGATCAATGTGACCGGAAGAATTGGAAGTGTGGATACAGCAGTACAGCTGCTATTGACCCAAAACGAAGAACAGGCTGAGTCACTTGCAGCAGAGATAGAAAAACTGAATGCGGAGCGCCGCAGGATAGAGGAGCTTATTTCCGCTGAGACAGAGGAACTGCTTAGGAAGAAGCCATCGCTGCTGCACAGCAGAATTATGACACTGGTGGGAGATGACTGGCATTTAGGTGTTATCGGAATTTCTGCTGCCCGCATGGTGGACCGCTACCGGAAGCCCTGTATGGTGATTTCCTGCTCCGATGGCATTGCTCGCGGATCAGCACGCAGCGTAGAGGGCTTTAGCATAATAGATGCCATCACGGCGTGCAGTGATAAGCTGTTGAAATTCGGCGGACACCCCATGGCTGCCGGTTTCACGCTGACAGAGGAGAATATTCCATCTTTTATTGCGGCATTGGAGGAATATGCTGCAGAGCATTATCCCATTATGCCGGTTCAGGTGGTAAGGCTTGATGCAACAATTATGCCGGAAGAAATTACTATGGCAAATGTAGAGGAGATGGACAGGCTTTCTCCCTTCGGGTGTGAAAATCCAACGCCCATCTTTCTGCTTTCCGGTGTCACACTACAGTCTGTCAGTCCCATTGGGAATGGTAATCATCTGCGCCTGAGTGTTCTGGCAGATCGTTATACCATTCCAATGGTGTACTTTGGCACCTCAATCAGTCAGTTCCCTTTTACAGCGGGAGACCGTATTGATGTGGCATGCAATTTGGGAATTAATGAATATAATGACCAGCGGACGGTTTCGGTGCGGGTGGTCAATGTTCATCCAAGCGGCTGGCGGCAGGGAGAAGTCCTGCGCTCCGCTGCTGCATTTGAATCGATTCTGCGCGGAGAGGAAACCGCCGATGCGCCGGAGAACTTTACCCGCAATGATTTGATCGGCGTTTTTCGCTACCTGAGGGACAACAGCCCCATTACGGTGGGGACAGACGGTCTATACTATATATTGCGCAAAAAGCTGGAGGGCTACACTTACTTCAAGCATTTAGCGGCACTGCAGATCATGCGGGAGCTGGAACTGATGGAGGAAACTCAGCCGGAACGCTTTCAAATAAAAAACGGAGACAAAAAGGTGGAGCTTGAATGCTCCAAGACCTACAAGATGCTCCAGAAAGGATAGGCGAGCGATGGACGCATTGTATAAAAAGCTGGAAGATGCTATTGAAAAATCCAACAAGACCTATGATCTGTCCCGGATAGAATCAGCTTATGAGCTGGCAAAAAAAGCGCATGAAGGACAGATGCGGTCGTCCGGCGACCCATATATATCCCACCCAATTGAGGTAGCAATTATTCTTGTTGGACTCGGAATGGATTCCGATACCATTATCAGCGGATTATTGCACGATGTTGTTGAGGATACTCCGGTAACGCTGGACGATATTGAAAAGCAATTCGGCGGAGATGTTGCCGAACTGGTGGACGGTGTGACAAAGCTTGCCAATATACCATACTCCAGCCGCGCAGAGCAGCAGGCGGAAAATGTGCGTAAAATGCTGCTGGCGATGGCAAAGGATGTCCGGGTCGTCATTATCAAGCTGGCAGACCGGCTGCACAATATGCGCACCTTGGACTACCGAATGCCGGAAAAGCAGCGTGTCAAGTCGCTGGAAACGATGGAAATTTACGCTCCGCTGGCACACCGGTTGGGGATTCGCAGTGTCAAGGAGGAGCTGGAGGACCTTTCACTCAAACATCTTGATCCGGTGGCTTATCATGAAATAGAACAGCAGCTTGCGCTGCGAAAAGAAGATAGGGAAGCATTCCTCAGCAATATTATCAAGCGCATTGAGGCGCGGCTGGAGGAGGAGCATGTCACCGCGCAGATCGACGGACGGGTAAAGAGCATTTACGGCATTTACCGCAAGATGTACATGCAGGGACGCTCCTTTGATGAGATCTACGATATTTACGCGGTGCGTATCATTGTGGATACTGTGCTGGAGTGCTACAACATTCTGGGCATTATCCACGATATGCTGCGCCCGATCCCCAACCGGTTCAAGGACTATATTTCCACCCCCAAGCAGAACATGTACCAGTCGCTGCACACCACCGTGCTGGATAAAGAGGGCGTGCCCTTTGAGGTGCAGATCCGCACCTGGGATATGCACTATACGGCGGAATACGGTGTCGCGGCGCATTGGAAGTATAAGATCGGCATGGAGGGCAAGGACGCGCTGGACGAGCGCTTGGCGTGGATCCGGCAGCTGCTGGAATCTCAGAAGGATTCCGACGATGTGGAGGATATCGTAAAATCCATCAAGACCGACATCGCGCCGGAGGAAGTTTTCGTTTTTACGCCGCGCGGCGATGTGATCCGGCTGCCTCAAGGCTCCACTGTGGTGGACTTTGCCTATGCCATTCACTCCGAGGTCGGCAATAAGATGGTCGGCGCCAAGGTGGACGGGCGCATGGTCTCATTGGACTATAAGGTAAAGACCGGTATGATTGTGGAGATCATTACTTCCACGACGCAAAGCAACGGTCCCAGCCGTGACTGGCTAAAGATCGTAAAAACCAGCGAAGCACGCAACAAGATCCGCTCGTGGTTTAAAAAAGAAAAGCGGGAGGAGAACATTGCCGAGGGTAAGCTGGCGCTGGAAAAGGAAATGCGCCGCAACCTTATCGCACCCCCGCCGGAGGAACGGGAAAAGTTTATCGCGGATATCGCGGCTCGGCAGAAATACAACACGGTAGACGATTTTTATGCGTCTATCGGCTACGGCGGCGTTTCGCTGGAAAAGATCATGCCGCGCGTGAAGGACGACTTTATCCGCCTGTACCGCAAGCCGGAGCAGACGCTGGCGCCGACCGCGAAAAAGACCTCGCAGAAAGCCTCCAACGGCGTTATCGTGGAGGGGCTGGAGGGGTGCCTTATCAAGTTTGCCCGCTGCTGCAATCCGCTGCCCGGTGATGAGATCGTCGGCTTTATCACCCGTGGCTTTGGTGTTTCCATTCATAAGTGCGACTGCGCCAATGTGGTGAATGCCCGCCGCCGTGGGGAAGATCCCGAACGCTGGGTGAAAGCGACATGGGCAAGTAAGGTGAAGGAAACCTTTAAATCCACTTTGGATATCCTTGCTTCCGACCGGATCGGCATTCTGGCAGATGTGAGCGTGCAGCTTGGCAACATGAGGATCCCCATTCATTCCGTTATGGCAAAGGAACTGAAAACCGGCCAAACGAGTATTCAGGTTTCCATAGGAATCAATGACTTGAACCAGCTTCAGACCATTATCAATAATCTCAGCCGGATTCCCGGCGTATCTTCAGTGAAAAGGGCGGTGCTTTCATGAGAGCGGTCGTACAAAGAGTGAGCGATGCAGCCGTGAGCATCGACGGTAAAATAGTAGGGAAGATTGGCAAAGGCTTTTTGATCCTACTGGGCATAACTGAGTGTGACACGCCGGAACTGTGTGCGTATCTGGCAGAAAAATGTTCAGGATTACGTGTTTTTTCCGATGAAAACGATAAGATGAATCTTTCTTTGAAAGATGTGGCGGGAGAGGTGCTGGTTGTTTCGCAGTTTACACTGTATGGCGATTGCCGCAAGGGCAAGCGTCCATCATTCATTGCGGCAGCAAGACCTGAGATTGCAATCCCGCTGTATGAACGGTTTGTTGCCGAGCTGCGCGACCGTGACCTCCATGTAGAGACTGGAGAATTTGGAGCGAATATGATGGTTTCACTTATCAATGATGGTCCGGTAACACTGATCCTCGATACCGAGGAAATGCGCACCGGTCGGTTGGAAAAATAAAAGGAGTTGACAATACATGAGAGTTATATCTGTACCGATGCATTGCTTTGCATCGAACTGTTATTTGGTGGTCAGTGAAAAGGGCAACTGCGCTATAATAGATCCCGGCATGGAGCCTGAGAACATCATTAAGAGCATCGAAGAGAATCATTTGTCGCCAAAAATGATTCTGCTGACCCATGGGCATTATGATCATTTTTGCGCAGTACCGGGATTGAAGGAGCATTATCTGGAGATACAGCTCATGGCAGCCGAAAAGGAACTGCCGCTTCTCAGCGACCCCAAAAAGAATTACAGCGCCACTGCTGTCGGTAAAGCGATCGTACTTGCCCCCGATCGTCTTTTGAAAGAGGGCGATAAAATCGAACTGGACGAGCTTGAATTTACCGTATGGGAAACCCCCGGCCATACTGCAGGCTGCTTGACTTACTTCTGCGGCGATGCTGTCTTTACAGGTGATACCTTGTTTGTGCAGAGCTGCGGTCGCACAGATATGTATAGCAGTGATTTTATGGACATGGTTGACTCACTGAGCCGTTTGCGCTCCGTCAAAACCAATTACCACATGTACCCCGGACATGAACAGGA
>USBC01000021.1 GCA_900552845.1 uncultured Oscillospiraceae bacterium
TGTATCTGGAAGCTCCCATGAACGTCGTTCTGGAACGCATTGCCCGCAATCCCGACAGGGGACTGGCCATAGCTCCCGGGCAGACCGTGGAGGATCTGTTCCGGGAACGTGAGGTGCTGTATCGCCGCTATGCCTCCGTCATCGTGGAGTCGGCGGGGGTCTCTCCCGCGGAAAGCGCGCGTCGTGCGCTGGAGGAGCTTGCGCGGCTGCAGGCTTAAATCATTCTTGACGCCGCAATGCCCTCAAGGGTACTCTTACCCGTTGTCTGTGCCGCTTGTTTCGGCATGTCGATTATGCTACTTTTTCCTTATTAAGGAGTTCAATTATGCTTCGTCGCACTGTTATTGCGCTGGTTGTGGCCTTTTTCTGCTCCGCCGTCGTTCTGCCTTCCCAGGCTGAAGCCGCCGGCAAGATCGGCGTGGCCAATCCCATGCGCCTTTCCGCCCAGAGCGATCCCGGCAAGGAAGCTGAAAAGCAGCTGACTTCCATGTTCGGCAAGGAACGTCAGCAGCTTGAAAAGCAGAATGAAGATCTCAGCAAGCAGGCTGAAGATCTGCGCAAGCAGGCCGCCGCTCTGTCTGAAAAGGCCCGCAACGAGCGTGCCCAGAAGATCCAGAAGATGGCTCAGGAGCTGGAAACCAAAGGTACCGCCTATACTCAGCGCCTCTCCCGCGTGCAGCAGGCCATCAATTCCCAGATGAACGAAGTGATGCGCACGGCCTGCGAAAACTACGCCAAGAAGAACGGCTATCTGCATCCAAAGTATTTTGTGGACGACGGAATCAGCGGCACGACCTTTGATCGTCCGGGCTTTCGGGAAATGGAGGCACTGATTGAAGCCGGGAAAGTATCAACGGTTATCGTCAAGGACCTGTCCCGTTTCGGGCGTGAACACGTGGAAACCAGCCGGTATTTAGAAATCATCTATCCATCTTTAGGTGTGAAATCTGTCGCCATTCAGGAGCGTGTGGATACCGAAACCGGCGAGGGCACGGAGATGATGCCCTTCCACAACATTTTTAACGAGTGGTATGCAGCGCAGACCAGCAAAAAAGTGCGGGCTGTGTGGGCAATGAAAGCGGCCAACGGTAAAAGAAGCAACTTCCGGGTACCATACGGCTACAAGCGTGACGAGCTTGATAAAGAAAAGTGGCTTGTTGATGACGCTGCCGCCGAGGTAGTGCAAAGAATTTACCACCTTTGCCTTGAAGGAATTCGCTGTGCCAATTATAAGTCCGGTCGAGGAGAATGCACAATTCACTATATCCGGAATGTCGCGCTGGAACAAATCGTCTCAGTGGCGGTCAGCGATCTTGCAGATTTCGTCACCTGTCACGAATCATTCTTTCTGCAAATGATTGGAACGCAACAATCTGCGGGGAAAGATCAGAATATCCGATCTATCAAATCGGACATCGCTGCCGGAAAACACCGTATCGATGAAATCGACCGGCTGATTGCCAAACTCTATGAGGATAATTTTGCGGGCAAGCTATCTGACGAGCGTTATTCCCGTATGGCAGCAAAGTACGAAAAAGAGCAGGCAGAGCTACTGCAATCCGTCAGCACGAAGGAAAAAGAGCTGGCCGAACTCGAACGGGAGAGCGTGGATATTCGACTTTTGCTGGCAGGACTCAGGGAGTACTCCAGTATGGAAACACTTACGCTGGAGGTGATCAATAAGATCATCAAGCGAATCGAGGTTCACAACAGTGAAACGGTGAACGGGCATAAGCGGGTAGGCGTTGACATCTACTTTACCGGTGTCGGACTTGTAGACCTTGCAACCATAAAGGAGATGCTTGCTATCGCAGAATCGTCAAGGCCGTGATCTACCATAGAAAGAGAAAAGGCCGCAGCCTCCATAACAGAGGTTGCGACCAATCTCTCATAAGAAAATACTTCCTTATGAACGGAAACCGTTGATTTTACTGGGCTTTCCGGCGAAGCTTTTGGCGTTCCCGAGGTGATTCGAACACCCGACCTACCGCTTAGGAGGCGGTCGCTCTATCCAGCTGAGCTACGGAAACATACTTTGCTTTCTCATTCTACCCGCTGCGGTGGACTTTGTCAACGCCAAAAAGTTCACACCCGGTACTTCCCACCGGGGACAGAACATGCTATAATTGTTTTGTATTTGTGCCGAGAGGCACCGGGGCTGCGCTGCTGCTCCGTCCCATTTCAGCGTCCTGCGGGCGTGGTAAGGAAGTAAAGCGAATATGATGAAACGAGAAAAATCCTGTGGCGTACTGGTGCTGCGCCGGCAGGAGGAGGAACTGTATGTTGTGCTGCTGCGCCACCGCTTCGGCGGGCACTGGTCCTTTCCCAAGGGGCATGTGGAGGCAGGAGAAAGCGAACGCCAGACCGCTCTGCGCGAGGTACGCGAGGAAACCGGGCTGACCGGTATCAAGCTGATGGACGGCTTTCGCGAGAGTGTAGAATACTCCCCGAAGCCCGGCGTGAAAAAGCAGGTGGTGTATTTCCTGGGCACCACCGAGCAGGAAAAGCTGGTCCGGCAGGAGGAGGAGATCAGCGAGATCATGTGGGTGCCGCTCTGTCGTGCCGCCGATCTGGTCTCCTTTGCCAATGATAAGCGGCTGCTGCGCCATGCCCAGCGCCGTCTGGGACTGCTGCCCGCCGAGCCGGAGGATAAGCCCGCAGCGGAGGAGGCGATGGAGTGATGGTTCCCAAAAAAGAGCCGCCCCTCGTACGGGCGGAAATGATCTGCTGCATTATTGCCGCACTCATTACCGCAGGCTGCCTGATCCATCACCCGGACAGCGATCTGCCGTTGGTTGCAATCCTTATTTTAATGATCGCAGCCAATGTACTGCAATTTGTGCGCGACCGCAAGGATCGGTAAAACAGAATATAACTGCTTAAAATTGAGCGCTTCTTCCTTTTGGCGGAGGCGCTTGATTTTTTGCTGCACAGCGTGCTGCCCTGCGGGACGATTTAGCGGGAAAACTCTGTTTTCTCCGCAAAGCCGCTTCCTTACGACAGCGGCAAGCGGCAAGATGCGACGAGGCAGTGGGGGTAAGATAATAGCGGAATACCATCTTATCCAAAGGAAGTGCAAAAAATGAATCACATGACAGAGGTAAGCGGACTTTCGTGGCACCGCAGACTGTGGAATGCTGTGCAGAATGACGACCGCTTTGCCGCAGGCGGTGCGGCTTTTTTAGGGAGCATGCTGACGGCAATGGGACGCATTGCCGGAGAGACAGCGCCCTTTGGGGTGGCGTTTTCTGCGGCAGCGCCCGGTATTATGGCAGCGCCCGCCCTGCTGGGGACGGCATTGGGCTATCTGCTGACGGCAGGCGCCCCGGAGGCGTGGCAATACCCGTTGGCGGCGCTGCTGGCGGTGGGGCTTCGGAGGCTTTTGTCGTCTGTCACACACAAGGAAAGTCCGTGGCAGCGGGTTGCAGGCGTTTTATCAGGGCTGACGGCGGCGGTCATTCTGCCGGGAATGTACCGGCACCCGTTGGTCTATGACGTATTACTGTGGCTGACCTCCCTGCTGATGGCAGGGGCTGCGGCGGTTTTTCTGCAGCGGGGACTCTCGCTGCTGGAGCCTGACCGAAAAACGCCGCTGGAGCGAACGCTGACCGCTTCGCTGACGGTAACGGCGGCACTGTGCCTGATGGGGCTTTGCAGCATCACCTTTTCCGGCGTTTCGTTGGGGCGCGTTGCTGCCTCGGTGCTGTTGCTTGCCGCTGCGGCGGGCGCAGGCAGCCGTGCAGGGGCGCTTATCGGGGTGACCTGTGGACTGGTGGTGGGCTTTTCTACCGGAGAATTCACCCTTTCTATTACCTGCTTTTCGGTCGGAGGTCTGTTGTGCGGGCTGTTCTCTCCTTTAGGGAGGCTGGGCAGCGTGCTGGCGCTGGCCATCAGCTATGGTTTTTTTGCCATGCTTGCCGCACGCAGTGTAACGGGCTTTTTGGAGGTCATGCTGGCAGCGGGCATCTTCTGGCTGCTGCCGGCGGCAATCCCCCGGCGGCTGGGAACGCTGCTGGCGCCGGCACGGGAGCAAAGGATTGCACCGGTGGTCCTAAGCGACCGGCTGGAGGCTGCGGCAGCGGCGCTGCATCAGGTTGCCGCCACCACGCGTGAGGTGGCAAGCTGTCTGCAGAAAAGCACGGCGGAAACCCCGGATACCCTCTTTGATACGGTAGCACGACGGTGCTGCAAGGGCTGTCTTTACCAGATGACCTGCTGGCAAAAGCGATACGGCGACACGGTGGCGTCCTTCGGACGGGGGCTGACCAGCTACCGCCAAACGGGGCACATTCCTCCGGAGGCGCTGACCGGCATTATTGACCGATGCCCCAGCCGTGTGCGCATTGCCGCCCTGCTGGAGCAGGAATATGCCGGCTATCTTGCCCGCGAGGAACAGCGGGCACGGACCACACGGGTACGCAGCATTGTAACCGACCAGTTTGACGGGTTGGCTGGGACGCTTACCGGTCTGTCAGAGCGTTCCCGCGGGGTGACGCCCTGCGGCGAGGGGCTGACGCGCCGCCTGACCGAGGGGCTTTTGGCGGCGGAGCGGGAGCTGCGGGAGGTGCTGTGCTGGACAACGGAGGGCGGTCATTTAATGGTTCGTCTTTCCTTCCCTGCGGCACTGCTGCGCCGCATTGATACCGAAAAGCTGCGGCAGATCATCACGGCGGAGGCAGGACCCGAAATGGATAAGCCGTCCCGTCAGCAGCAAAACGGTGCGCTGCTGCTCACTTATCGGGAGAAGCCGCGCTACACACTGGCAACATGGCAGTACCAGCTCCCCGCCGAAGAAAACGCCGCCTGCGGTGACACTCTGCGCATGATACAATGCGAGGACGGCACAGCGGCGCTGGTGCTTTCCGACGGCATGGGAACGGGGGCTTCCGCTGCGCTGGATAGCGCAATGCTGTGCAATTTGGTGGGGCGGCTGCTGGAGGCAGGGATCCCCTGCGGGAGCGCCTTGCGTCTGGTGAACAGCGCCTTGATGGTCAAGGGCGGGCGGGAATCTCTGGCGACGCTGGACGCGGCTGCGGTGGATCGCTACACCGGTACGGCAGTTTTCTACAAGGCAGGGGCGGCGCCCACCTTCCTGCGGCGGGAGGGGCGTGCCATGCGGCTGGAGGCGGTCAGTCTGCCTGCCGGTATTCTGGACGGCGTGGAGCCGGCAGAGCGCCGCTTTGACCTGCGGGAGGGTGATCTCCTCCTGATGGTAAGCGATGGCGTGCCCACCGAGGAGCCGTGGGTGGAGGAGCAGCTGGCGGCGTGGGAGGGCGATGACCCTGCTGAGCTGTGCCGGCGCATTGCAGAGGCAGCACGGCTGCGCTGCCGGGAAGCAAAGCCCGATGACATCACCGCAGCGGCACTGCGGCTGGAACAGGCGTAGAAGAAAAAGGGGTGCAGAACCTTACCGCTTCATATCCGCCCCCGATGATAAGTAAGCAAGGGAGCCGACCTGCCATTGAGCGGGTTCGGCTCCTTTTTCGGGCTGTGTTCAGCCCAGCATGGTGCGGCAGACGCTATCCGCCACATGGTCCAATGCCGTCCCCATGCGAGCGGCGGTGCGGCGCACGGCACGCCGGCGCTGTGCCGGTGTAGTGTGGTTCATCACATAGGCAACGGTGCCTGCCGCCGCAGCAGCAAGGGCGATGCCGGTCATGGCGGCGGGTACTTTGTTTGCAGAATGCATCATTCACAGCTCCTTCCAACAGACGGTTATTGATCTTTCAAGAGTAGTTCGAGGGTAGTATGTTCCGCACACAGGCAATTAGCCGGTGTAATGTTTGGAAAAACGAGTTCTACGATTTGCACAATGAGCCGGCTTCCACTCATCTCTTTTTTGTTATGACTGACACCGTTCGGTCAAGGAAGCAAAAACCACCCGCATTTTTTATGGCAAAAGTGTTGCATTTTTGCGCAGTGCAGGCTATTATCGTACTGTATTTTGCCAAAATGGTGCGTCTGCCACCATTCTCCCTGCCGTTTTGCGTTTTGATCGGCGGAGGAATAGGATAAGACTGCAAAAGGAGATCTCCATGAACCGAACTGACCGACCCGCCCGCTGTGCCGCCGTTCATGACCTTTCCGGTGTAGGACGCTGCTCCCTTTCCGTGATTCTTCCTGCAATGTCTGTGATGGGGGTGCAGGTATGTCCGCTGCCCACCGCGGTACTTTCTACCCACACCGGCGGCTTTGGCACACCTGCCCGCCGTGACCTAACCGATTACCTGACGGAAGCCATCTCGCATTATCAAGCACTGGAACTGCCGATGGAATGTATTTACACCGGCTATCTGGGCGATGTGCGGCAGGTGGCGCTGTGCCGCAAGCTGTTTGCCGAATACCCTGACGCCATGAAGGTGGTAGACCCCGTCATGGGCGACCACGGCAAGCTGTATCACGGCTTTACGCCGGAACTGGTGCAGGGCATACGCGAGCTGGCGGCACATGCCGATGTCATTACTCCGAACCTGACCGAGGCGGCACTGCTGTTGGGCGAGGAACCGAATACCGCTCCCCTTTCCTTGGGGCAGGCACGCAGCCTGTTGGCGCGGCTTTCCGCTCTGGGGCCCCGTGTAACGGTGATTACCGGCACGGCGCTTACCACCGGCGAGTACGCCAACCTGTGCTATGACAAGGAACGGGGCGGCTATTGGAAATCGGTCAGCGAATATCTGCCGGTACGGTACCCCGGCACCGGTGATTTGTTTGCCGCCGTGCTGACCGCCGGCTTAATGCAGGGCGACAGCCCCGCTATGTCGATGGATCGTGCCACACGGTATGTGGAGATCACCGTAAAAACCACCTTTGGTTACGGCGCCGATCCCCGTGAGGGGGTTATGCTGGAGCGCACGCTGGGCTGGCTGACCCAAAAGGAGCTGCCCCGCGGATACAGCACGCTGTGATCTCTACTTCCCCTAAGAAAGAAGAGCTCATTATGAAAAAATCCCGTTTTACCCTGTACCGCATCGTCATCATCGGTCTGATGGCGGCGATGGTTTTTGTCTGCACCATGTTTTTGGGCATTCGCATTCCCACCCCTACCGGCACCACGCAGCTCAAGACCGCCAATGCCATCTGTCTTTTGACCGGTCTCTTGTTCGGCGGCTGGACAGGGGGACTGGCTGCCGGCATCGGCTCCGCCCTGTTTGACCTGACCTACCCCGAATGGGCGGCAGGCGCATGGCTCACCTTTATTTTCTTCTTTGCCATGGGCGCCATCTGCGGCGGCATTGCCCACGCAGGCGGCGCAGCGGGCAAAAATAAAGCCCGCAACTGGCTTGCTGCCGTTTGCGGTGCGGTTGGCTACTGGCTTTTGTATGTCGGTAAAAGTATTCTTGTGCTGTGTCTCAGCGGAAGCGCCTTTTCCGCGGCGTTCATCGCCACTACCCCCAAGATGCTCACCGGCGGCATCAATGCCGTATTTGCCGTTGTGGTTTCCAATCTGCTGGCGGCGCTGCTGCGCCCCAAGCTGGAGGCTGCCGGCATTTTCGAAACGCTTCAAAAGCATTGAGCGTTTCTCAGAATAATAAAAAGCTGCTGTCTTTGGTCGAAGGGCTCAAGGCAGCAGCTTTTCTTTGATTACAAGGTATCGGGATCAATATCAAATTTGGTACGCAAAAAGTGGCGATATTCGGGGTGATCCTCCGCCTGACGGTATTCCTCCCGCACCGTCATGTACAGCCATTGCCGCTCCTTTTCGGAGGCCTCTCCGTAGCGGCGCAGCACCAAAAGTCCTGCCTGCTCCGCCTGCAAAATAGCCTCCCACGCATCGGGGATAAATTCGCAGCCGGTAACCGGTACCGCCCCCCGCGAGGTCACCGTGCCGGGAATATCGACCGGATACCCACGGCGCAATACCTTTTCCACGGTGTAAATATAGCCGGAGACCCCGCGGTAGGTCTCCTCCAGCGCATTGGGATAATATTCCTCCAAACGCTGAACCCCTTCTGCCGTAAAGCCATAGGGCCCCCACTTTTTCCATACCCCATGGTGGATAAAGCCCGTTTCGCGGCAGAATTTTTCCACGGCATTGGAAAGATAGACTAAGGTATTTTCCCGCTTTTGCGAAAAATACAAAAGCGGCACGCCGTGATTGGAAATGTGGGGGCGCAGCTCGGTCAAGCCGGCGACGGAAGACGCATGATACAGCATACTATCCCCCTTATTCCGCCCGCTGCCTGCGAAAAAAATCCGAGAGCAGCGCAGAGCATTCCTCCGCCAGTACACCGGCGGTCAGTCGGGGGCTTGCGCCCAGATCAAGGTGAGCCAGATTAAGCCTTGAGCCGAGACAGCCGTACTGCGGATCGGCGGCGCCATATACCACCTGCCCCACCCGTGCATTAAGAATCACACCGCTGCACATGGGGCAAGGCTCCAGCGTGACATACAGCGTGCAGTCCTCCAGCCGCCAGTCACCGCGGGCACGGCAAGCCATCTCGATGGCGCGCACCTCGGCATGTCCCAACGGGGAATGGGTCTCCTCCCGGTCATTACGGGCAGCGGCAAGCACGGTATCGCCGCATACCACCACCGCCCCCACCGGGATCTCTCCGGCGGCGGCTGCCTTACGGGCTTCTGCTATTGCCATCTGCATATAATCCTCATGCGTCATAGAACAGTTCCTTTCGGGGTAAATTCTTTTATCCGGTGGGGAAAAACAGCGCATTGCCCAGCAGCATCACAAATGCCAGCACCAGTGGAACGGTGACGCTTAAAGCAGGGGTTCCCTGCTGAGGAGTGCGACAGGGCAGGCGGCGCAGCGCCGGAACCGAAGCCGCACCCAGCACCAGCAGCACTGCCGGCAACACGATAGTGGTAAGCGGCGATGGGTGGTAGGCGGTCAGCCACGCAATCACATTATTGCAGAGATGAAGGAGAACTGCCCAGCGCAGCGTGCCGGTGTAAAAGGTAACTGCGCCCAGCAGCAGCCCTGCTGCAAGGGCGGGCAGCCACTGTGAAAGACTGCCGTGCGCCGCCATGAACAGCAGTGCACAGATCCACACGGCGGTCTTTTCTCCGGCAGGATACAAGGCATGCAGCACCACGCCGCGAAACAGCAGCTCCTCCATTACGGCGGGCAGCAGCACCGAGCCTGCCAGTGTAAGCCAACGCGCCGCAGGAGCCTCCGGCAGCGGGCTCGGTACGGGCATCGGGGCTTCGGTAAGCAGCTCCTGCAGCAGGCGGGTCAAAAGATTGGCCGCCAGCAGCACCGATAAGCCGGCAGGCAACAGCCACAGGCTGCCCCGCTCTCCCCGCCCCAATGGGCACAGCCGTGCGGCAGGGTGTCTCAGCAGCCATAGGATTACCGTCAGCGGCAGCGCCAGCATCAGGAGCTGGAGCAACAGCCCCGCTGCGGCGGCAGCCGTCTGCGGCAGCAGGGGCAGCCACTCCTGCTCCAGCCATGCCGTCCCACGCATGGTAAGCCACAACACCAGCATTCCGCCGCCGACGGCGGCACTGCCACTGCGGTATTGCTTCTCGCGCGGCATGAGCGCCGCCTCCCTTCCCTGCCGGTTCAGAGCAGTCCTCTCACAAAGCAGAAGCCCGCACAGACCTGAATCCCGGTAAAATGCCATACAAAAACCGGCGCCCTCCCCATAGCAGAGGGCGGACGCCGGCACCTTACTCAAACATTAAAGCGGAACAGCACCACGTCGCCGTCCTGCATCACATACTCCTTGCCCTCGCTGCGGATCAGTCCCTTTTCCTTGGCCGCTTGCAGAGAGCCGCATTCGATCAGCGTTTCGTAAGGGACGACCTCGGCGCGAATAAAGCCGCGCTCAAAGTCGCTGTGGATCTTGCCCGCCGCCTGCGGCGCTTTGGTTCCCTTGGTAATGGTCCATGCACGCACCTCCGGCTTGCCGGCAGTCAAAAAGCTGATCAGTCCAAGAAGATCATAGCCGGCAGTCACCAAGCGATCCAGTCCGGACTGATGCAGCCCCAGCTCCTCCAAAAACATCTGCCGGTCCTCCGGCTCCATTTGGGAAAGCTCCTCCTCAATCTTGCCGCAGATGGGCACCACACGGCTGCCCTCCGCCTCGGCAATCTCCAGTACCTGGCGGTAGAGGGGGTTCTGGTTCAGATCCCCCGCAAAATCAGCTTCGCTGAGGTTGGCAACATAGATGACTGGCTTATTGGAAAGCAGCGGACAATCGGCGATCAGCTCCTTTTCCTCCTCGGTGCAGGGGAAGTTGCGGGCAGATTTGCCCTCGCCCAGCCACTCATTCAGCCGCTCAAACAGTGCGGCTTCCGCCAGCGGCTTTTTATCGCCGCCCTTTGCCGCCTTTTTGCAGCGGTCAATGCGGCGCTCCACCAGGTCGATATCGGAAAGCACCAGCTCCAGATTGATGGTCTCGATATCCCGTGCGGGGCCGATCTCACCGCTGACATGGACAATCTCACCGTCATTGAAGCAGCGCACCACATGGATAATGGCGTCAACCTCACGGATATGAGAAAGGAACTTGTTGCCCAGCCCCTCGCCCTGCGAAGCGCCCTTGACCAGCCCTGCAATGTCCACAAACTCGATGACTGCAGGGGTCACCTTATCGGGAGAATACATCTCGCACAGCTTATCCAGTCGGGGATCCGGCACCGGCACGATTCCGACATTCGGCTCGATGGTGCAGAATGGATAGTTGGCTGCGCCTGCGCTGCCGCCGGTAAGGGCGTTGAATATGGTGCTCTTGCCAACATTCGGCAAACCGACGATACCTAATTTCATTTTATGTTTTACCTGTCCGAAAACCCTTGATTGATCGGGGTTTTCGCCTTTCTTCAGATTTCTTGTACGCCCTTTTTACGCCTTTTTTGTGACCGACGGCGCAGTTTGTTTCAATTGGCGTATTACTTTTTGCAGATTCTCCGGCACACCGGTTGACAAACACTAAATCGTGCAGAATTAAGATATTCTTTCCGGCTGTCCGTTTCTTCATAACAGCCTTTAGGAATCGAATATGCTTTGTCAGCAAGCCGTTTTTTCGCTTCCGGCAATACTTCAAAGCGTTTCTCTTTGCATTTGCCCTTTTGCGTTACACCTTGCAGAGTACAAACCGTTCTTTCTTTGGCAGATCCCCTTGCCACATTTTCGATAAAGGGCATAGTACTACACACAAACTATAGCATATAAGCTCCTTTTTCTCAAGTCGTTGCGTGAAAAAGCTCTCCGCCTGTTTGTGTTTTTTCCAAAATCCTTTATGCTGAAGTCGTTGCTGCTATAATCCCCAAAGCCCTTTCGCTTAACCGGCACCTTTGTTCCACCGGACAGCGTTAGTTCCATTTCTCGGCCAAGAGGAAGTCGCGGATATTCCGGTGCTTGATCCCATTTCGGCTCATATCGAACTCATCGAGAGAAACAACGTACTTTGGAAAGTTATCGCGGATGCTGTCATACGCACCAAACTCACGGTTAACCGTTTCTTCCGATGCCAGCAGGTAAGTGACCTGAACGTACAGCTTTTCGCCGCGCTTGTCGCATACAAAATCAATTTCCTTATCGCCTGTTCTGCCGACAGTCACTTCATAACCCCGGCGCAGCAGCTCAAGATAGACGATGTTTTCCAAAATAAGCTTGATGTCCCGCATGTTGCCGCCAAAGACCGCCTCGCGGATGCCATGATCGGCAATATAATACTTCTCATCAGTATATTCTGCAGGAGAAGTGATAGCAATGCCGTTATATTTAAGTGAGACTATCGGCGCACACATTTTGTCCACCCTAAATTGTCAACGAAAATCGGATAGGCGGATCTCCGTCTTGAATGCTAAGGGGAGGACATTCATTTAGATATCCTCCCGCTTCAGGTATTTATTGGGTTTTCATCGCCTGGTCATGATATATCGTTCTTTATATTCCAGCACGGCTATTTCGCCGTATATGATACCAAGTGCCGCTTCTATCGCTGCGCGGTCGGTGTTTCTCATATCAATTTCGGTCACTATGGTGCCGTCTTGCATCAGCAGCAGGCGGTCACAGTAGCTCAGGGCAATGTTGGGGTCATGCTGGGTGATAAGCCCTGCCTGCTGCCGCTCATTCAGCACCTCTTTTATTTTCCCCAACACCATGTGCCGGTTGACAAAATCCAATGCGCTGTCCGGCTCGTCCATCAGCATCACCGGCGTATCCTGCGAAAGGGCGCGCGCCAAAATTACCAGCTGTTTCTGACCCTCGCTTAAGGTAGCATAGTCCCGCCCAGCCAGCTCTGCCAGTCCCAAATGGATCAGGTTCTCCATGGCAATTCGGCGGTGTGCTTCGCTGGGGGAGTCCAAAAGGCGCAGCCGGGCGTTAAATCCCATCAGCACGACCTCCAGCACGGTTTTACCCATGATAGGGCTGCCGCGCTGCGGGATATAGCTCATCAGGCGGGCGCGGCTTTTTTCGTCCAGATGGGTGGTTTCGGTCTCCCCCACCATACAACGGCCCTCTTTCATCGGCAGCAGACCGCAGGCGGCGCGCAGCAGAGTGGTCTTGCCGCAGCCATTCAGTCCCAGCAGTGCGCAGAATTCCCCGCCTTCTACCGCAAGGGAAGCGCCGCGGACAATTTCCCTGCCGCCATATCCGGTGTGAATATTCCGCAAAGAAAGCAATGCACTCATACCTTGCCCTCCTTGCGCTTACACATAAAGTACACCAGCACCGGCACACCGATAATAGTAGTAAGAATACTGATGGGCAGCCCGCCGGCATACAGGCTGCGAGCAAAAATATCTGCTACCAGCATCACGGCAGCGCCCACCATGGCGGAAAGCACCATCGTATCGGTGTTTTCCCGTTTTATCATCATGCGGGCAATGTGCGGGGCGATGAGCCCGATAAAGGAGATCAGCCCCGTAATGCTGACGATTGAGGCGACCAGCAGGGTGGAAAGGGTAAGCACCGTCAGCCTTACCCGATACAGCCGCACCCCCAGCGTCCGACATTCCTCTTCATTTAAAGAGAGAAGTCCCACCTGACGGTGCAGCAAAAACAGTCCCACAAAACCAATCAACCAGAACGGCAGGATAGAGAGCACCTTGGAGGCTGTGACACCCGCAAAGGAGCCCATCGTCCAATATTCGATGGCAGCCAGGTTGGACTCGCTGTCGGCGTAGTACTTCAGCAGCATAATGACCGACTTGGCAACCGCCGAGATAACGATACCTGCCAACACATAAGTAGTGGTGGTATTGGCACGGGTTGCCTGCACCAGCAGCATCACAAAAGCCACAGCAAGCAGCCCACCTGCGAAGGCGCCCAGTGCGATGCCTCCCACGCCGATGCCGACACTGACAATGGCAATGGCGGCACCCAGATTGGCGCCACTGGAAACACCGATGATATCGGGGGACGCCAACGGATTGCGAAAGATCATCTGATAAACGGAGCCGGCAACGCCCAACCCCGCACCCGCCATCACACCCATGCAGGTACGGGGCAGCCGCAGCGTAAAAAAGACCTTGCGGGTCATGGCGCTAACCTCCCCGCCGGTCAGGATAGAAATGATCTCCCGTACCGAAATGGGATAATTGCCGATACAGATGGAGGCAACAAAGCCCACGGCAATGCACGCCCCTACCAGCCAGTAGGAGCGGATCACGGGTTTTCGGTTTTGCAGCATGGTTTCCTGCATGGTGTCTCCCTCTAATTCCACAGTGGGTTTATTGTACCGCATGTGCTCCAAAAAAGCAAACAGCGGATAGAAAAACGGGATACCGCACGCGGCAGTATCCCGTAGGTCATTCCAAGGAGGGATCAGGCAGCCTGATCCAACGCAACATGGAAGCCGTAGAAGGTGAAGTAGAACTCATCGGCATCTGCGGCAAACTGCTCAGCGGTGTACAGCTCGGGGTGCAGGGTATGCAGCATCCACAGGGTACCCAGGATACCGGATGGAACGGGGGAATCCCAAGCCTCGAAGCCGACGGGCATCTGATAAACCGCGCCGTTCTTCACGGCGGTCACATCGGCAAAGGTGGCGTTGTTCAGCACGTCCTCGGCGGTATAATCGGGGCTGCTTACGGCAAAGTTATCGGTGGGAATCACGATGACATCGGGGTTCATGGTCAGGAAGGTCTCGTTATCAATGTCGGTCCAGGAGGTACCCTCCAGCACATCACCGGCGTTCTTACCGCCCGCGGTGGTGATGAGGGAAGCCTGATACATCTCCTTGGGAGCGGTGCGCAGGATATCACTGGTGCTGCCAATATATACAATGGGCTTCTGGTCATCGGTCAGATCCTTGGTCAGCTCCGCCACAGCCGCCAGCTTGGTGTTGTAGTACTCGGTCAGCGCAGTCGCCTTCTCCATGCTGTTGGTGGCAGTACCGATGAGAGTGAACATTTCCATCAACTGCTCATGGCTTTCCGGCAGAACCAGCAGGGTAGCAATGCCCATCTCGGAAAGGGTCTGAGCGGTGTCTTTCTGCTTCATGGGCAGGATAACAAGATCCGGATTGGCATTGACGCAGGTTTCCAAATCAAAAGCCTTAGCAGAGCCGACATTGGGCAGGTCGATAAGGGCGGGCGCCGCCAGCTGGTAAATGGGGCGCTTGGCGGATTTATCCTCGATGCCGACCATCTTATCGGAAAGTCCCAGTGCGATGCAGGCAGAGGAGGAAATGTAGTAGCCGGAAACAATGCGCTCGGGCTCTTTCTCCAGGGTAATTTCACGACCAGCCATATCCGTTACGGTAAGAGGATAGGTAATGGCGGGAGTGGGATCGGGAGTGGGCTCCGGATCGGGAGTGGGGGTCGGCTCGTTGCCGCAGGCAGCAAAGGAAGCCGCCATAATGACCGCCAACAGTAATGCCAGCAATTTGTTCATACGCTTCATAAATCTTCTTTCTCCTTTTATCTATTTGTAGAATAGCGTATCGTTATTCTACTTCATGTCAAACCGTTTGTCAACACGGAACATGTTTTCCAAAATGTATTATTATATGGAATACTTTACGAATACCATTCGGAAATAAGATCGGGCGTTGGTATCAGTTATAAAGGCGAGGTAGTTGGAAGCCATTCAATAAAGTTCTCGATAGCTTCAACTCCTTCTTTTGCATAAAAAGCAGTCCATTGACTGCTCCAACTTGCCGAGAAAGCGGGGTCTCACGATGTGGAACTGTCCCGTTTTTCTTGTTCGCATAAAAAGAAAAACGATCAAAAGCGAAGGCTAACAAGAGAAGACCGGAATCATTTCCTTGACGAGCTGATGGAGCGCACAAAAGCGCCGTCTCCCAACCGGAGACGGCGCCCGAATTTTATTGTTGCACTCAGCCCAGCTTCTCCAGCGAGGTGCGGATCCGGCGCAGCGTTTCCTCACGGCCCAGCACCACTGCCAGCTCTATGCCGCCGCCGGGGGTGAACTGCTTGCCGGAAACGGCAACGCGCAGCGGGTACAAAAGCCAGCCGTTCTTCACACCCAGCTTTTCGATCTCCGCAAAGAGAGCCGCATGAATTGCCTCAGCGTTCCACTCCGGCAGGTTCTCCAGAACAGGCAGAACAACTGCCAATGCCTCCTTGGCAGTTTCGGGGGTGGTCTTCATCTTTTTGCTGGTAAACAGCCCGATGTCATAATCCGGCAGCTCGTCGATAAAATCCACCTGCTCGGGAATATCGCTCAGCGCCTCGCAGCGGGTCTGCAATACAGTACACAGCTCCCGCAGGTCGGCGGTCTCGCTCTTTACCGTACGGCGGATCCATGGCAGCGCCTTCTCGTAGAATTCCTCCGGGGAAAGCTTACGGATATACTCGCCGTTGATGTAGCGCAGCTTCTGCATATCAAAGATGGCAGGACTCTTGGTGATGCCGGAGATATCAAAGATCTTCACCAGCTCCTCCAGCGAGAAAATCTCCTGATCCCCCTTGGGGCTCCAGCCCAGCAGCGCAATGTAGTTCAGAATGGCAGGGGTCAAAAAGCCCATCTGTACCAAATCCTCATAGGAGGCGTCACCGTGGCGCTTGGAAAGCTTGTGGGTGGCGTCCCGCATAACAGGCGCACAATGGATATACTTGGGGATCTCCCAACCGAATGCCTCATACAGCAGGTTATACTTGGGCGTAGAGGAAAGATACTCATTACCGCGGATCACATGGGTAATGCCCATGGTGTGGTCGTCCACAACATTGGCGAAGTTGTAGGTCGGCATACCGTCGCCCTTGATGAGAATCTGATCGTCCAGCGTGCTGCACTCTACGGTCACATCGCCGTACACCTCATCATGGAAGGTCACGATACCCTCGGTGGGAACTTTCTGGCGAATGACATAAGGGACTCCCGCCGCCAGCTTTTCAGCAACCTCCTCCTTGGAAAGGTTGCGGCAGTGACCGTCATAGCGGGGCGCCATGCCGGAGGCCTCCTGCACCTTGCGCACCTCGTCCAGCCGCTCCTTATCGCAGAAGCAGTAGTAGGCATGACCGCTTTCCACCAGCTGCTCGGCGTATTTCTTAAACATACCCATGCGCTGACTTTGAATATAGGGACCGACGGGGCCGCCGATATCCGGTCCCTCGTCCCACAGCAAGCCGGTCTCCTTCAGGGTCTTGTAGATGATCTCCACAGCCCCCTCTACCTGACGCTCCTGGTCGGTATCCTCGATGCGCAGCAGGAAGCGGCCGTTATTGCTCTTTGCCACCAAATAGGCAAACAGTGCGGTGCGCAGGTTTCCCACGTGCATATAGCCGGTGGGGCTGGGGGCAAAACGGGTGCGGACATGATCGAACTGGAACATAAATACATCTTCCTTTATTATTCAAAATATCGAATAGGCTTTGACCTATATTTTTACTTATATATACTACCGCCAACGCCCCGTACTGTCAAGGAGAAAGTGCGCAAAAGGCGGCTCCGCCGCAAACCGGAGGAGCCGCCTTCCATCACCATTTATTATATACCTTTTCGGCAAAGCCCAGCATATCCCGGACCTGGATGACCCGGCCGTCGTCCAGGGTGGCCGCGCCGGTGAAGCGCCCGAACACCTGGTGCTGGTCGGACTTGATGAGCTTCACGTCCGTGCAGGCGGCCCGGTCCAGAATGGGGTCAAATTTCATCTCAAACCGGCCGTCGTCGGAGGTGAAGCGCCAGGGAGACAGGAAATCGTCCTTCCCGTCCCTCTGGGGGATGTGGAAGCACACCTGGCTGAGCTTGTGGGCCTTGCCGCCGTAGAACAGCATATTCTCGCTGGCGGCAGAGGTATCGCCAAAGCCGTAGCCGATGTTCCAGCCGAAGGGCACGCCGTCCGCCAGACCGGAGGCGCTGCCCCAATACCAGGTGTTGTGATACGTCCACACGCCCCGGCCCCAGTCCAGCACGCCGAAGGAATCCGCCGGGTCGAAGCAATAGGTCTTGTCTCCCAGCTGCACCTGGCCCCGGGCCCTCATACAGTTGATCTTCTGGTTGTAATAGAAGCAGCCGGGCTTC
>USBC01000022.1 GCA_900552845.1 uncultured Oscillospiraceae bacterium
CCTCCTTAGCTCAGTCGGTAGAGCATGCGGCTGTTAACCGCAGGGTCGTCCGTTCAAGCCGGACAGGGGGAGCCAAAGTCCCGAGTGCAGCAGCATTTGGGACTTTTAATTTTTCTTTTTTCATGCTAAAATAGGGCGAAAGGAGATGCCTATGAAGCTATTATTCAAGCAGCGTTTTTTCTCATGGTTCGACAGCTACGATATTTATGATGAGGCAGGCAGCACGGTGTATGTTGTCAAGGGACAGTTTTCGTGGGGGCACTGCCTTAAAATATTTGACCCGACCGGCAGCGAGCTGGGCATGGTAAAGCAGCGCGTTTTTACCTTGCCGCCGAAGTTCGACCTCTACCGCGGCGCAACGCAGATCGGCAGCCTCAAAAAGGAATTTTCTCTGTTCCAGCACCGGTACAATCTCGATTGCAACGGCTGGCATGTGGAGGGCGACTGGTTGGGCTGGGATTATTCCATTGTAGACGGCAGCGGCAGAACAGCAGCGACCATCAGCAAGGAGCTTTTGAATTGGACGGACACCTATGTCATTGACGTGGTGAATCCGCAGGACGCCTTGACGGCCTTGATGGTGGTGCTTGCCATTGATGCAGAAAAGTGCAGTGCCGGAGGTTGACATTTATTCAAGCGGCGGTTGAATTGCGGGGCTTAAGCATCGCTGCCGGACCGAAAAAGGCGCTGGGGTGCTGAATTTGCCGTTTGACGCGGGCTGTCCGCTTGTTAAGTATTTTCCCCTGCTGTGGCGGGAAAGCCCGCAGAAAGCATATATCCAGCCGTCCGCCCGCATAGGGCGGGCGGTTGTGCCGTTTGTGGGGAGCGGTTGGGCAATGAGTACGGTTTTTCTCGTCGGAGGGGAGTTTTTTCTCTGTCGGCGTCATTGCAAAATCGCCGCGCCTGTGTTATAAATAAATTATCTAGGATTATAGGGTTGGCTGCGCTGCTGCCAACTGTTATTTTTTGTGGAGGTCATACTATGAATTACGATGTGATCATCATCGGCGCGGGCCCCGGCGGTATTTTCTCTGCCTATGAGCTGACCCGTCTGGCTCCCCGGCTGCGGGTCGCGGTATTCGAGGCGGGACACGCTCTCAGCCGCCGCCACTGCCCCATCGACGGCGTTAAGGTCAAAAGCTGTATCGGCTGCACCACCTGCTCCATTATGAGCGGCTTTGGCGGGGCGGGTGCCTTTTCTGATGGCAAGTACAATATCACCAATGACTTCGGCGGCACCTTGTATGAGTATATCGGGAAAAAGCAGGCGCTGGAGCTGATGCGCTATGTTGACGAGATCAACCTTGCCCACGGCGGCGAGGGCACTAAGCTCTATTCCACCGCCGGCACCCGTTTTAAGACAGTCTGCATTCAGAACGATTTGCACCTTTTGGACGCCTCGGTGCGGCATTTGGGCACCGACATTAACTACGAGGTGCTGCAGAACCTGTATGAGGAATTAAAAGACAAGGTCAAATTCTTCTTTGATACACCGGTTACGGCGGTGGCGGCAGAACAAAACGGCTATCGCATTTGCTGTGCGGCAGGCGAGTATACCTGCCAAAAGTGCGTGATCTCGGTCGGGCGCAGCGGCAGCAAGTGGATGGAAACGGTCTGCCGGGAGCTTTCAATCCCGACTCACTCCAATCGGGTCGATCTGGGGGTGCGGGTGGAGCTGCCTGCAGAGGTCTTTGCCCACCTGACCGATGAGCTGTATGAAAGCAAGATCGTTTACCGCACGGAGAAATACGGCGATAAGGTGCGCACCTTCTGCATGAACCCCAAGGGCGCCGTAGTGAATGAAAATACCAACGGCATCATCACCGTGAACGGACACAGCTACGAGGATCCCGCCCGCCAGACCGAAAACACCAACTTTGCCCTATTGGTGGCACAGCACTTTTCAGAGCCGTTTAAGGACTCCAACGGCTATGGCGAGAGCGTCGCGCGGCTGAGCAATATGCTGGGCGGCGGAGTGATCATTCAGCGCTTTGGCGATCTGATCCGCGGTCGCCGCTCCACACCGGAGCGCATGGAGGAGGCATTCATCACCCCGACACTGAATGCTACTCCCGGCGACCTCAGTCTGGTGCTGCCCAAGCGGATTCTGGACGATATTGTGGAGATGATTTATGCACTGGATAAAATAGCCCCCGGCACCGCCAATGAGGACACCCTGTTGTACGGCGTGGAGGTCAAGTTCTACAATATGGAGGTCGAGGTGAATAAAAAGCTGGAAAGCCGTCAGCATCACGGACTGTATATCATCGGGGACGGCAGCGGCATCACCCATTCGCTTTCCCACGCCTCCGCCAGCGGCGTGTATGTCGCCCGCAATATTTTAGAATAAACGATTCGTGGAGATAGAAAACCCCGCAGACGGCAATCTGCGGGGAATTTTTTGCGAATGAATCAAAGCACCTTGGCAAGGAAGCTCTGCAAACGCTCGCACTTGGGGTTGGCGAAAAACTCGTGCGGCTCGTTTTCCTCCATGATGACGCCCTCGTCCATGAACAGTACACGGCTGCCCACTTCGCGGGCAAAGCCCATCTCATGGGTGACAACCACCATCGTCATACCGTCCTGCGCCAGCTCTTTCATAACGTCCAGCACCTCGCCGACCATTTCGGGGTCAAGGGCACTAGTCGGCTCATCAAACAGCATGACCTCCGGGTCCATGCACAGCGCCCGCACAATGGCGATCCGCTGCTTCTGCCCGCCGGAAAGCTGGCTGGGATAGGCGTTTGCTTTATCCTCCAGACCAACGCGGCGCAGCAATGCCAGCGCCTGCGCCTCAGCGTCCTCCTTACTCTTTTTCAGCAGGGTCATTGGTGCCAGCGTCATGTTGCGTAGAATGGTCATATTATTAAACAGATTAAAGTGCTGGAACACCATGCCCATCTTCTGCCGGTGCAGGTTGATATCACACTTGGGGTCGGTGATCTCGGCACCGTCTACAAAGATGGCTCCGGCGGTGGGCGTCTCCAACAGATTCAGACAGCGCAGGAAGGTGGACTTGCCGCTGCCGGATGGGCCGATGACAACAACGACCTCGCCCCTCTGCACTTCGGTATTGATGCCCTTGAGCACCTCCAGCTTGCCGAAGGATTTTTTCAGGTCTTTTACCTCAATGATCGGTTTAGTGGTCACTGCTGCGCAGCCTCCTTTCCAGTTTGCCTACCAGCCAGCTGAAGAACATGACCAGCAACAGATAAATGATCGCTACGGCAAGCAGCGGCAAAAGCTGCTGATAGGTAGCGCCGCGAATGATTTCGCCGCCACGGGTCAGGTCGTTGACCGCCACATAGCAGGCGACCGAGGTTTCTTTCAGCAATACGATAAACTCGTTGGCAAGGGCGGGCAGGGTGTTTTTCAGCGCCTGCGGAATGACGATATACCACATGGTCTGCACAAAGTTAAGACCCAAACTCCGTCCGGCTTCGCTCTGTCCGTTATCCACCGACATAATGCCTGCGCGAATGATCTCTGCCACATAGGCGCCGGAATTGATGCCGAAGCACAGCATAGCCACCGGCACACCGTCCCGCGCAGAGGTGAAGATGACAAAGAACATGATGAGAAGCTGAATCATGACAGGCGTACCGCGAATGACGGTCAGATACACCTTACAGATGGCATTTGCAATCTTCAGCAGAGTGCGGCCCGGTCCGGGACGCATTTCGTGGATATTTTTATCGTGGGCGGAGCGCACAATGGCAACAACCGAGCCGATGACAATACCGAGCAAAACGGCGACCAACGCGATTTTTAAGGTGTTGCCCAAGCCGCGGGTGATATACCGCCAGCGGTCCTTGGTGATGAAGCAGGTGATGAAGTCAGCCTTTAGCTGCTCCCACCACAGCAGGAAGCTACTCAATGGGTTCCCTCTTTTCTATCGTAATAAGACAGCGGCACGGGGCGGAGCCGTGTGGCTCCGTCCCGTCGCCGAGGTAATGAAGACAGGTTTACTTGATGTACTTATCGATGATGCCCTGCAGGGTACCGTCCGCCTTCAGCTCCGCCAGTGCGGTGTTGACCTGATTCAGTAGATCGGTGTTCTGCTTATTGATGGCAATGGCATAGTCCTCAACGGTGTAGGCGGTATCCAGAATGGAAAGACCGGCATCGGGATTGGCAGCAACCAGCGCCTTGGCAGGCTCGTTATCCAGCATCACGCAGTCTACCTGACCGTTGATCAGTGCGGCAACGGCGTCGGTGGTCTTGGTGAAGCCCTTTACCTTCTCATCACCAAAGTCACTGGAGGCATACGTAAAGCCGGTGGTACCGCTCTGGGTGCCGATGATGACGCCTTCAGCGCCCATATCATCGAGGGACTGAACCTTGCCGCCCTCCTTGACGATAACGACCTGAATACCGGTGGAATAGCTGTCGGAGAAGTTGACCTGCTCCAACCGCTCCTCATTGACGGTCATACCGGCCATGCCCATATCATACTTGCCGGCCTGTACGCCGCTTACAATGGAATCAAACGCGATATCAACGACCTCCAGCTTCATGCCCAGCTTTTCGGCAATGGCACCGGCCACTTCCACATCAATACCGACCAGCTTATCGCCGTCGTAATATTCATAGGGAGGGAAGGTACCCTAGGTGGCCATATACAGGGTCTTGGTCTCGTCAGGGGTGGGATCGGGGGTCGGGGTGGGATCAGGGGTGTCGTTGCCGCAGGCAACCATCGCCAGCAGCATCATGGCAGCCAGCAGAACAGCAAATAATTTTTTCATAGCAGTTTCTCCTTTTTATCTTTTGTGTTTGTCTTTTTTGGTAGTGCTGTGCCGGTATTGTTGCCGCCATAGCGCTGGTGATATGAATTATTATACATCATTATTCACCGATGTAAAGCGTCAAAACAGAGATAAGCGACCAAAAACAGCAAAATAAATTAGAGAAAAGCAACAAAATTGCAAAACAGCAATGAATAAATATACATATAAAAATGAATATTCAATCATTGCCGTGTGGCGCTTTCGGTTGCTCTGCGCCGCCGGACAAGCTATAATAGGAGCATAACGATGCTCCGAAGGGGAGGAAAAACAATGGAATTGATACAGCAGCTTTCGCAGGAGCTGAAGCTCCGCCCGGCACAGGTCGAAGCGGCAGTGCGCCTTTTAGATGAGGGGAATACCATTCCCTTTATTGCCCGATACCGCAAAGAGATGACCGACAGCTTAGATGACGCCGCACTGCGGGATCTCAGCGACCGGCTGGAATACCTGCGCAATCTGCAAAAGCGGCGGGAAGAGGTGCTGCGCTCCATTACCGAGCAGGAAAAGCTGACGCCGGAGCTGGAGGCTGCTGTTAATGCGGCGACCACACTGGCGGAGGTGGAGGATCTTTACCGCCCCTACAAGCCTAAGCGCCGGACCCGCGGCAGCATTGCACGGGAAAAAGGACTGGAGCCGCTGGCAGCGGCGATCCGCGCCCAGAATACGCTGCAGGAGCCGCTTTCCATGGCGGAAAAATATATTGACCCCGAAAAGGGCGTAGAAACCGCAGGAGACGCGCTTTCCGGCGCAATGGATATTCTGGCGGAGGACATCTCCGATGACGGGGAGATCCGCAAGGCGCTGCGTTTGTTGATCCACCGTGCGGCAGTTGTGACCGCCACCGGCGACAGCACCGAGAATACCACCTATAAAATGTACTATGATTTTAAGGAGCCGGTCAGCCGCATTGCCCCGCACCGCATACTGGCACTGAACCGGGGTGAAAAAGAGGGCTTCCTGAAAACCGCTATTGTGCTGGAGGAGGAAAAAGCGCTGGAGACGATCCGCCGCAAAACCGTGACTGCCAACAATGCCTGCGGGCGGGCAGTGGCGGAGGCGGGCGCCGATAGCTGGAAGCGACTGATTGCCCCCAGCATGGAAAATGAGACCTTCCGCGAGCTGTTTGAGAATGCCAGTGAACAGGCAATCCGCGTGTTTGCCGAAAATCTGCACCATCTATTGATGCAGCCCCCGCTCACCGGTCAGGTGGTGCTGGGCTGGGATCCCGGTTACCGCAATGGCTGCAAGCTGGCGGTGGTGGACGCCACAGGGCGTGTGTTGGATACCGCCGTGGTTTATCCTACCCAACCCTTTAATAAGATAGCGGAAACCAAACGCCGTGTGACCGACCTCCTGAAAAAGCACCATGTCACCGTCGTTTCCATCGGCAACGGTACCGCCAGCCGTGAATCGGAAAAAATCGTGGCGGAGTTGATTGCGGAAAGCGGTTTGCCGGTTCAATATGCCATCGTCAGCGAGGCGGGTGCCTCGGTCTATTCCGCTTCCAAGCTGGCAAGTGAGGAATTCCCGGATTATGACGTGAACCTGCGCAGTGCGGTCTCCATTGCCCGCCGTTTGCAGGATCCGCTGGCAGAGTTGGTTAAAATCGACCCAAAAGCCATCGGAATCGGGCAGTATCAGCACGATATGCCGCCCACGCGTCTGGACGCAGCGCTTGCCGGTGTGGTAGAAAGCTGCGTGAACTCGGTGGGCGTTGACCTGAATACCGCGTCCCCTTCGCTGTTGGGGCATATTGCCGGCATCAATTCCGCTATTGCCAAAAATATTGTGGCATACCGGGAAGAAAACGGCGGCTTTACCGCGCGTCCGCAGCTTCTCAAGGTACCGAAGCTCGGCAAAAAGGCGTATGAGCAATGTGCGGGTTTTTTGCGTATCTCCGGTGGTAAAAACCCGCTGGACGCTACTGCGGTCCACCCCGAAAGCTATCCGATTGCCGAAAAGCTGCTTTCTCTTTGCGGCTGCACCATGGCGGAGATCGGCACCGATAAGATGAGGGAACTGCCCGCTATGGCGGATCAGATCGGTTATCCGGCATTGGCGGAGCAGCTTTCCGCCGGCGAACCGACCGTGAGGGATATCATCGCCGAGCTGCAAAAGCCGGGGCGTGACCCCCGAGAGGCGCTGCCGCCCACAGTACTGCGCAGTGATGTGCTGGAGATGAAGGATCTAAAGCCGGAAATGGAGCTGACCGGCACCGTCCGCAATGTGGTGGATTTCGGAGCTTTTGTGGATATCGGTGTGCATGAGGACGGCTTGATCCATATCAGCCAGATCGGTGAAAAATATGTAAAGCACCCCAGTGAGGTTCTTAAGGTCGGGGATATCGTGCGGGTCAAGGTGTTGGAGGTTGACCAAAAGCGCGGTAGGATCTCATTGACCATGCGAGGGGTCAAGCAGCCCGCCGCCCTATAAAACAGAGTTTCAGCAGGGGGAAAGCCGCCCGCAGGGCGCTCCGGCGCAGCCGGAGCCCGGCGCCCACCCCCCCCCACCCCCCCCCCCCCGGGGGCCGGGGACCCCGGGGCGGGGCGGTCGCCGGAGGCTCCGCCGGGGATGCGGGCCCGGGCGGGGGCGGCTTGCCCTGCGGGCGTCCTGCGAGACTGCTCCTTTTCGGCTTTTTTGCGGCGGGCGGTACCACGCCTTCGCAAACCTCTTGATTTTTTGGGAGAGTATGCTATAATACCCGTGAACAGGCTGGGGGACCGGTCTGCAATTCGCCATTCCCAAAACAGCGTGGGGCTGCAGAGGGCGTATGGCAAAGATCCTGTCAGGAGGTACAATACTATGGCTTTCAAAGTTGGCGATGCCTGCATCGGCTGCGGTGCCTGCATGGGTGTCTGCCCTGTCGGTGCCATCAAGGATGCCGGCGGCGTTTGCGAGATCGACGAGGGTGCCTGCATTGATTGCGGTTCCTGCGCCGGTACCTGCCCCGTTGGTGCCATCTCCGAGGCTTAATTCTTTAAGCTTAGGCAAGAGGAAAACGCTATGCTCCGCTATGGGTGCATAGCGTCTTTTTTCATTCGGGAGGAAAGAGCGTTCTTCGGTACAGTATCCTGTGCCGGAGACTTTTTCATTTCAACCCGGCAAGGGACATCGGGTCGATGAATTTTCCGTCCTGCTTGGCAGCAAAGTGTAGGTGGCTCTCCATTGCAACCTCTGCCGTTACGGTGTCCACGCTGCCCAGTACCTGACCGGCGGTCACAGCATCGCCGGCCTTCAGCGCCTTCTCCGGTGCAATGCCGCAATAGATGGTTTGCATGCCATCGCGGTGGTCAAGTGTTACGGTGCCGCCCCACATGGGGTCAACCGTCACCAGGCTGACGGTTCCTGCCTCTGCGGCGGTCACTGCAGTGCCCTTCTCTGCTGACAGATCCACTCCGTCATGGGTGCGCCATACATTCAAGGTGTGGTTTTTTACCAGCTCCCCGCCGCTGAAGGCTGCCAGCACTCTGCTGCCCGATACAGGTAAAGAAAAGCACAGCGGTTCCGATGCGGCAAAGTCGGATTGCGGCTGCGATGCGTCTGCCGCAGCGGACGGCGTGGTAAAGGAGGCAGGCGGCACAGTAGAGGGCGACGAGGGCTGAGAGGGCTTGGGCGTATCGGTTCTGCCTTTTACCTGCTGTTCTATTACGTCGTTGTAATCCCATTGCTTCCCCTCCTGATCGTGAACTACGGCGGGCGGCTCGGTCTGCTGCTCCCGTATCCCGTTAATTGTGTTCTGTGCAGTCAGCCATGCAGCAGTGCCAGCTCCGGTAATGCACAGCGCCAAAGCAATATAAAAGCCCTTGGCTTTCAAAAATGACCAAATACGGCTGTTCCGGTTCATATTCAACCCTTCCTTTGTATACACAGTGTTAAAATGACTTTTCACTCAGCAAAGTCAATGCTATTGTTCACCATACCCCGCCGGATTATGCACGCACGGCGGCATTGGCTCTCTGCAGGGCGCTGTTCGGGGCGCAGCACCGGCGCTTCGCGCCGCCGGCGGGCGAAGCTCGCCGAATCAGTCTGCGCCGCAGGCGCAGGCTGATGGTGCTGCGCCCCGCCTTGCCTCTTACGGCTCATCATCGGCATCTTTTTTATTTTGCCGTGCTGTCAGCCGCCACCCTTCCCGCCGGAGCGCCTGAAAGCCCAGCCACAGCTCCCGGACCGCCAGCAGCAGAACCAGCACCCCAAAGCAGGTGCGCAGCGTATCCTCTCCCATGCGGTTTCCCAGCAGCACCCCCAGCAGCACAGAGGGCAGACCACCCAGCAAAATCGGAAATGCCGTGCGTCCGTCAGTCAGCCCGTTCCTATGGTGGAAATACAGTCCCAATGCGCCCACCGGCAGAATCATTAAAAGGTTGATCCCCTGCGCCGTCATCTGCGGCAGCCCGGCCCACACCAGCACCAGCAGCAAAATACCGCCTCCGCCCAAACCCATCGCACCAAGGGCGCCGCTCACTATCGAGGCGGCTGCAATCAAAACCCAGCTCATAGCAGCCGAATCCCTCCCCACAGCATCAGCCCGCCGAACACCAGCTTCAGCCACCCTGTCGAAATTTTCGGCATCAGCCGGCTACCCAGATACGCCCCCAGCAGGCTGCCCGGCAGCCACGGCAGCGCATCCGTCACCGCCACCCGCCCGTCAATGAGGTACGCGGCGGCGCTTACCAGCGAAAGAGGCACAATGACCATCAGTGCAGTGGCATGACTTTTTTTGTTCGGCACCCCCAGCGCTGAAAGCAGCGGCACCACCACCATGCCGCCGCCTGCCCCCAGCAGCCCGTTTATGATCCCGGCGCCGAAGCCGCCGAGAACGCCCCACAGCTTTTTCTGCTTCATCATGTAAACTCCCGAAAGATCAAATCTGATACCGATATTTTTCACAATTCACCGCAGAATATCCGCAGAACAAAAAAGACCCCGCAGGGTCTTTTTTGTTCGAGAGAATTATTTGTAGGATTTGCACCCTTCCTTTTGTGGAGTGGAATCGGGGTCGACATAACAACCGTGGCGGTTGCAATAGCCCTTGATGCCGCTTTTGGTCTTGGGGTCGTAATAATCGCAGTTTTCGCATTTTGCAGCCATCGCAAGCCCTCCTTTTAACTCAGCACGTCACCGATTACGGCAAATAGCAAATCATACCATGCCTGTTCCTCCGCAAGCGCGGCAGGGTCACGGATCAGGGCGTTGATCCCCTTGGCAATCGCCTTAATGCCCGCTTTGCCGACACCCGCCGCAGCACTGCCGATGGCAAAGCCTGCGCCCACTGCACCGCCGCGCAGAATTCCAGCGGCGGTTCCGCGCGTGCCGTTACCGTCAAAGATCTTGGTGTTTGCGGCAAAGTCGGCGGCTTTCATCTGCGTGCTGCGCCCAAATGAGAACACGTCAATAGTGCAGGTTTTTCCCTGCACCTGCCGCGTAAAGCAGAACTTGAAATATTCGTTATCACTGTTCCAGTCAAGGTGCTTGGGGTGAATCAGCACGGTGCAGGGGGTAGGGGTAGAAAAAAGTCCATTGGAGATCTCACCCTCTTGGAATTCATAAACAAGCCCATATTCTGCGGCTTTTTGCGCAAAACAGTCCATAATGCTTTCCATGGTGGCGTTTTCCGCATCCATGTAGCGGATAGAGTGTACAGGGTTCATGTCCTTTGCTTTTACGGTTATCATCACATTTCCCTCCAATATTACAGTTTGCGGACAATCAAAAAATACATCAAATGATGTATTTTGTCAACATCATTTGATGTATTTTCGTATGATGGAGCAAATCTTCTAAGAGGAGGGTCATTATGGCGCATTATATGCGAATCCGGGATTTGCGGGAGGACGCCGATTTGACGCAGGAGGCATTGGTGAAAATATTAGGAATGCACAAGACTACCTACACCAACTATGAGCAGGGCAAGCGGGAACCGCCCTTTGAATTTATCATCTGGCTGGCAGAGTTCTACAATGTATCCACCGATTATATCGCGGGGCTGACCAATGAGCCGCGCCGCCTGTATAAAAAGAAAAAGGTCTGACCTCGTCGGTCAGACCTTTACGCAGTAAAACATATTATTTTGCCATTTCCAGCCGCAGCCGGTCAATTTTGGCGTCGCTCATAAAGGCAGAGGTGCTGTACAGCACCAGCACATCGGTAATGCCCTCCTGCTCTATCAGCTCCTTCACCGAGCCGAGGTAATACCGCAGGTCTACCGCCACGATCTTTTCATAGTCCGCTGCCGCAAAGGGCAGCAGGGCATTGGCGTAGCTGTCCTTCAGCACCAGCAGGCGGCGGTCGTTCTTTTCGCCGCCGGTAATGGTCACTATGCCCCAGTTCCCGCCGAAGAACACCTCATACATATCCTTTCGCTCCAGTTTTTCCATGTCATAGCAGCCGGCGTGGTCGGCGTTATCGTAGGTCACGGTCAAGGCGGTATCACCGCCCCAACGGTACAGCTCAAGGGTATCGGTTGCCGCATTTTTGTCCAGCACCTTGCTGTACAGTGTCCCTCGGAAGCCCTCATGGTGCTCCACGGTGTAGTCCGCTGAGGAGGGAACCGAAAGCCCCATCGCCGTGCGGTAGCATTGATACCCCAGCAGTGCGCCCGCCGTAGTCCAGTGGTGATCGGTACGGTAATAAAGCTGTTCATCTGCCGCCGCTTTTGCAAAGTCTGCCCGCAGGTCTGCCAGCTGCCCGCCAAGCAAGGTTGTCATCTTATCAAATACCGCATCTTCATCAAAGAGAGAAGCATAGTGCGGCAGCTTGTCTTGCAGGATATACCCCGGCGTCGGCACCGGCATAAAGGTCAGATGATCCGCCGAAAGCCCCAACTCGGTACACCGGTCGAAGAACTGCCGCACCGTCTCCAGATTTTTTTGCAGCCGCTCCTCGTCCACATCGTTCTCGGTCACCTTTTCAATGTAATATCCGTCGCTGCACAGGTACACCCCGCCGATGTCCTTATTCTGCAAAAGCATTTTAATGCGGCTGCGAATGGCGGTCCAACGGTCTCGCTGCCAAAACTGGTCGCTTAGGTAGTCCTCCACCTCATCGCCGAATTCCCCGCTTTCCACCGTATCGGCGGTCAGCTCCGGCAGCTTTTGCAGGTAACGGTTTTCGTTTTCGGAAAAGTCCTGATCCGGCGTCAGCCACACCAGCAGCCCCAGTCCAAAGAGGAGCGCACTGAAAACAATGATAATGACGATATTCTGTTTTTTCATGTCAAACGCCTCCTCTCAGAACCGGAAATACAGGAACGGATTGTAGCTGTCGCCTACCAAAAAGGCAATGCACATCAGCAGTACGCCGGTGTAAAAAATGCATTTTACCGCCGTCTGGCCGGCAGGCGTCAGCCGCTGCACAAAGCCTGCGGCAAGCTTTGCAGGCAGACGGGTGCTGGCAAAGCCCGCAATGACCAGCAGGATCAGATTGGAGGTCAGGAGGTACATGGTGCTGCTGTCTAAGCCGCCGTGTGCGCCGAACAGTGCTGCAAAATATCCGCCGATGGCGCTAAAATCGGTCAGCGCAAAGATGATCCAGCCCAGTATGATAAGCAAAAGGGAATAAAGGTGCTGTACTGCGGCGGGAGCCTTTTGCAGCGAACGCAGCAGCCAAACCTTTTCCACAATAAGAATAACGCCGTAGTAAAGCCCCCAAAGCAGGAAGTTCCAGGAGGCGCCGTGCCACAGTCCGGTCAGTCCCCACACAATAATAAGGTTAAGAATCTGACGGGACAGCCCATGCCGGTTGCCGCCCAGCGGGATATACACATACTCACGGAACCATGTCCCGAGGGAGATGTGCCACCGCCGCCAGTATTCGGTAATGCTGCGGGAAAGATAGGGGTAGTCAAAGTTTTCAAGGAATTCAAAGCCCAGCATTTTCCCCAGCCCGATCGCCATGTCGGAATAGCCGGAAAAGTCAAAATAGATCTGGAAGGTAAAGGCGAGCGCCCCCAGCCATGCGGTGCCGGCGGTAAGCTGCGCCTGCGGCAGCACGGAAACGGTATCCCACAAAGCCCCCACCTGATTGGCAATCAGCACCTTTTTCCCCAAGCCGACGGTAAACCTGCCAATCCCCGCCGCAAACTGTGCTGTCGTCTCTCTGCGGCAGGAAAGCTGTTCCTCCACCGTTTTGTATTGCACGATGGGACCTGCGATCAGCTGCGGGAACAGCGCAATGTAGGTGCCGAAGGTGATGGGGTTCTTCTGCGCCGCCACCGTCCCGCGGTAAACATCTATCACATAGCTTAAGGCCTGAAAGGTATAAAAGCTGATCCCGATGGGCAGCGCCAACTCCAGCAGCGCCAAATGACTGCCTGCGATGCCGTTTATCGTTCCGATCAGCAGGTCGGCATATTTGAAGACACCCAGTGCCCCGATGTTCCCCACAACGCACAGGATCAGCAGAGTTTTGGCGATGCCTTTTTTCTCCCGCTTCTGCAGGGCAGCCACTCCCAGCCCGCACAGGTAGTTGAACAGAATGGAAGCGACCATCAGCCGAATGTAGACCGGTTCGCCCCACGCATAAAAAAGCAGGCTGGCTGCCAGCAGCCACAGGTTGCGCAGCGCCCGCGGGCACAGGTAGTACACCCCGATCACAATGGGGAAAAACAAAAATAAAAAGGTCAGGCTACTGAATACCATGAAAACTCCTTACAAGCGGGCAAGGGTCGCGGAGGATTTGTCTCTGCGACCCTTGGAATTTTGCGTCTTTTCAGGGGGATAGGCAGCCGGTCCCGCAATAGGGCGGCACGGCTCCGCTATCCGTCGTACCGCTCTCCCCGCAGGGGAGAGGCGGCGCTCCCACGCTATGCCGCGCCGCCCCAATGGGCTGCCGCAGCACAATGCCTTTCAGCGTTAGGCAAAGTATTGGTCGATGACCTTGTTCGCATTCTCGGTATCATTGGTGACAGCCACCGCCACATAGTTGCCCATGGTATGAACCTTGACCTTCTGCAGCAGCGCTACCTCGTCCACATTGTACTTGGCGTCAATGCTGTCGTCAATATAGGTCTGAATGAGCTTCTTCACTGCGGCGGCAGCGTCCTTGTCCTTGCAGGCAAATACCGCACAGCGCAGGTAGGCGGAATCATTCGCCGCCAGATATGCCTCGGTGCCCTCGGGCAGCTCGCCGCCCAGCAGTACCCCTGCCATGTCGGCGTTCAGCTCGGTGGCGTTGTCGGTGTAGGCCACATCATTCAGCAGCGCCTTAAACATCGCAGCGGCATCAATGGTCTTGTCGGTCGCCTTCTCTCCGCCGCAGGCGGCAAAGGAAAGGCACAGCATAACGGCAAGCAGTACGGCTACAAACTTTTTCATGAAAAATCTCCTTCTTGTCAACAGTTTTTCAGTTCGATGGCTTAAAATCATAAACGGTCACGCCGTCCATTACTACATCGCCGGGGTGATAACCGGCAGGGACGTCGTATTCGCCGTTGTAGTCCTCCGGCAGCACCACGTGGCACAGCAGATAGTCCAACCATGTGCGGCAGTAGCTTGCGTTCAGGTGCACCCCGTCCCAGCTTGCTTCGTCCAGCAGATATCCTTTTTCATCAACCAATGCGTCCGGAATATCCAAATACCAGATCTGCTTTTCTGTGCAGATTTTAAGAAGCTGCTCATTGAACTCCTTCACGTGCGCCAGCGAAAAGCCGCTTGCCGCCCCGCTCTGCTCCTTCAGCTCAGTCACCGGCAGCACCGCCTGCGCATAAATGGCGGCATCGGGGTGGCTCTTCTGGATCAAATCGACCAGCCGCCCGAAATACTGCCCGAAGGTCTCTGCCGAAAGTCCCATATCATTCATGCCAAAGACCAGATAGAACCGCTTGCCGCCCACCTGCGGGATCAGATTGGCGACGGTATCGGTACCCAGTTCGGGCAATGTTGCTTCCTTCTTGGTGTAGTTGGTCAGCGAAAGCGACTTGACCGCCAGCGAGGTGCAGCCCGAAAGATTGTTGTAAAGGATCAAGCCCTGCGAGCGGCTATCGCCCAGGATCACCGCGTCGTCAAACCACTTTTCGCTTACCTGCTGGCTTTCCGGCACCACGGGACCCGGATAAAAAACAACATCGTCACCGTCCGGATTCGGTGTTGGTGTAACATCTCCGGTTCCGCTTGGGTCGGTGGTCGGATCTGTTACGGGACCGGGCGTCGGCGTGGGGTCGGGCGGGTTTATTTCCTTGTTCAGTGCGGGAATGACCCAGTGGACGACTGCAAATATAACCGCAGCCACCAGCAGGATTGCTGCGACGGTCACCATTATACGGCGGCGCCTCAGCACCCTCCGGCGGGAGTGATTATAGTGTTGCTGCATTTGTGCCACCTCGCTTCGTACATTGCTGTGCTTATTTTACCACATTTGCGGAATAAAACAACACCTCAGCAAAAGATTATCGGCTTTTTTCCCTTGCGGGAGGGCAGAAAAAGGGAAGCGCTCCCCGCCAGAAAAAATCCAAACGGAGAGCGCTTCTGCTGCGGTTTATTTTATGCTGCGGCGTAGAGGAAAGGCTCCACATCGGTGTGGTTCTTCCACTCGTTGGTTACGCCTGCGTCACCCAGCAGCCCGATCACGGTATCGTTGAAGCCCGCTATCTTGGCGCTGTCTACTGTCTTCAGGTCAAAGTCCGCGTCACCGGCATCCTCCAGGATCGCCGCGTCCTCGGTACCATCGAGCAAGGCGAATGCGGTCTTTGCCGCCTGCTGCCACTGGAAGGAGAAGTAATCCTTCTGGGTCTCATTCATGCCAGCCAGATAGCTCTTTACCGCTTCCTCGGCCTTGCTGCCGTCAGCCATTGCCAGCTTCATCAGGGCAACGGCTGCATTTGCCTGCTGCAGGCTGGCGCCTGCGCTGCCGTAGCTTACCGTATCAATGGCAGTCAGCAGCTTTACCAGCTCGTCCTCGGTCTCGGGGGCATAGGACCAGTCGGTCATGCTGCCGCTGTAATCCACCTTCGTCACCGGCGCGGGGTCGGGGGTCGGCGTGGGGTCAGGGGTCGGGGTCGGTTCGTTGCTGTTACCGCAGGCAACCAGTGCCAGTGCCATCAGTGCAGCCATCAGCAGCACCCAAAATCTTTTACTGTTTTTCATCAATCAGTTCCAACCTTTCTTCTTTTTTTACAAGATCCCTTCTGCAAAAGGATCTCTTTTCACTTCGGAGCATTCTCCCTTGCTCCGTCGTTATTGTAGTATATCCCGCCGTGCAAATCCTCACGCATTTTGCAAATATTTTTCATCGATTTTGTGAACACGAACGCAAATTCTTCCTGTTTCGTATTTCAACGGCGGATTCCTCTAAAAACCTGTTTGAACATGATTTTTAGGCATTTTCACCAAACAGACCCCGGATTTGCCATTCAAATCGTATAAAAACAGTTCATTGACAAGCCCGAATCGTGACGGTATAATGAAAGCAAAAGCTCGCCATTACGGGGGCTGAACTGAATATCACGCTCGATATAAATCAAATGATATGGTTTTGAAGTCTCTACCCGGTCGCCGTAAATGACCGGACTATCGATGCAGAAAAGGCGGTGGAGCCCGTAGCTCCGCTGTCGTGCTTTGCATTGCAGGAGGCTTTTCACAAACCCCCTGCAATTTTTATTTTGCCCGCAAAAAGTTATTTGACCGGAGGGAAGTTCACATGCAGCTTTTAGAGGATCATATCCGCCGCGAGGGAAAAGTCGCCGCCGGCAATGTTCTGCGGGTCGACGGCTTCCTCAATCATCAGATCGATGTTGTTCTGCTCACCAAACTGGCGGAGGAATTCCACGCCCGTTTTTCCGGGGAAAAGGTGGATAAGATCCTCACCATCGAAGCCTCCGGCATCGCCATCGGCTGCCTTGTTGCGCAGCAGTTCGGCGTTCCGCTTGTATTTGCCAAAAAATCCCGCTCCTCCAATCTGCCCGCCGATGTTTATGCCACCGCGGTGCATTCCTATACCCACGGCAATGTCAATCAGGTCGTCGTGTCCAAGGAATTTCTGCACAGCGGCGAGCGTGTCCTCCTCATTGATGACTTTTTAGCCCATGGGGAAGCATTGGCGGGTCTTGTTTCGCTGGTGCAGCAGGCGGGCGGCACCGTCGCCGGTGCCGGCATCGTCATCGAAAAGGCATTTCAGGACGGCGGTGACCGGATCCGCCGGCAGGGGATCCGCGTGGAGAGCCTTGCCCGCATCGCTTCCATGAGCGTCGAAGAGGGCGTAACCTTTACCAAATAAAATTTGTGTTCGACCGCCCAAGGGCGGAATCAATAATAAGAAGCTATGAATGACAAAGGAGATCACACATGAAAAAGA
>USBC01000023.1 GCA_900552845.1 uncultured Oscillospiraceae bacterium
CAGCGCGGCAGGCGATAAAAATGCGTCGCAGACACCCTATAAGCACCGTTTAGCCTACGCTTCGGGACGGCGCAGCCGTTCCGAGCGGGCTAATGGGGTCCCCGCAAGGTTGCAAGACCTTGTGGGGAGAGGAGGACGCACCGCAGCGGGGAGGGCTGCCCGCAGTGTAACGGAGGGTCTGCCCGATTGAAGCGGAGGTTGCGCCCGACGAGCGTGGGGGTCTTGGGGCTTGCCCCAAGCCGCTTTTGGAATTTGGGGTCCCCGTAAGGTCGCAAGACCTTGTGGGGAGAGGAGGACGCACCGTAGCGGAGAGGGCTGCCCGTAGTGCAACGGAGGGTCTGCCCGATTGAAGCGGAGGTTGCGTCCGACGAGGCGGTGCAAAAGTGCCTCCCCGCCGGATAGGCGTACAAATGAAAACCTTTTGTAAGACTTTGCGACGCCGATAGGCGACATGGGACTAAGTCATAGAACGGGTCGCGGTGCGCGGGTGCGGGCGCGATGCTTGCCGAGGCTATTTGCCCACGCAGAACTGCTCGAATACCTTGTCAATGGCTTCGGCGGAGGCGCGGCGGCCGGTAAGGGTAAGGAGCGCATCAGCGGACTGCTCCAGACAGACCGAGACAGCGTCCAGCGTTTCACCGGCTTGCAGGGCTTCCAACCCCTCCCGCAAGCTGCGGCGGGCAGCGGTGATGCACTCCAGCTGACGGGCATTGGCAATGACTGCCGCAGCCGGATCAAAGTGGGAAAGCCCGACGACCTTGCAGATCGCTTCGGTCAGCTCATGAAGCCCCGTACCGGCGGCGGCACTGACTGCGACCGAGGCGGGAACCACGGCGGCGATCTCCGCTTTTTCCTCCGCCGTAAGGACGGGGGGAAGATCCTGCTTATTATAGACGGCGACGGCGGCGCGGCCTGCCAAGGCAGGCAGCCACTGCCGTTCTTCGGCGGTGAGGGGACGGCTTTCATCAAAGACCGCAAGGATCAGGTCGCACTGCTCCAAGGCACGGCGGCTGCGCTCCACGCCGATCTGCTCGATGGGGTCGTCGCTTTCCCGCAGACCGGCGGTATCCGAAAGGCGAAGGGTGAGCTCGCCAAGACGCACGGTCTCCTCAATCACATCGCGGGTGGTGCCGGCGATGGCGGTAACGATGCTGCGCTCCCGACCGGACAGTAAATTCATTAAAGTGGATTTGCCGACATTGGCGCTGCCGATGATGGCGGTGGAAATGCCCTGCCGCACCATCTGCCCCTGCTGCCAGCTTTGCTCCAGACGGGAGAGGGTTTTCTCCACGCTGCCAAGCTGCGCCAGCAAAACAGGGGCGGAAACCTCCTCGACGTCCTCCTCGGGGTAGTCGATCCACGCCGAGATGTGGGCGCAGCAATCGGTGAGGGTATCGGCGGCGGCAAGCACCTCTCGGTGCAGGGCGCCCTCCATGGCGCCGAGAGCGGCACGGAGGCTCTGGGTATTTTGTGCCGCCATAATGTCGATCACGCTTTCCGCCTCGGTAAGGGTCATTTTGCCGTTCATCAGGGCACGGCGGGTGTACTCACCCGCTTCGGCGGGACGGGCGCCCGCAGCAACGGCGGCGGCAAGCACCTGTGACAGCACAAATTCTCCGCCGTGACAGCACAGCTCGGCGACATCCTCGCCGGTGTAGCTGTGGGGGGCGCGGTAAACAAACAAAACGGCTTCATCAAGGAGCTGCTCCCCTGCGTAGACCCTGCCGAACGCACCGGTATAGCCTGCCATGCCGGCGGGGTGCTTTGCGCTGTTGACAGGACGGAAGATCCGTCCGGCAACGGCAAGCGCCTTTTCGCCGGAAAGACGCACCATACCGACTCCCCCACCGACGGCGGTGGCAATGGCAACAATGGTATCTCGCATAGAGGTTTCCTCCTTACAGAATGAAAAAAGAATGAAATAGCAGGCAAAGCGGTGACAAACGCATACTATAATAGAATATCATACCACAAAAAGGCGGCGTTGCCAATGTATGATTTATGCGGCAAAACGGTTGTAATTTTGGGACACAATTGCTATACTGGGTAAAGAAACTGCAAATATTCCGCAATCATACTGCTTCAAAAAGAGAGGTGCTTCCCCCCATGATGAGAGATTACTATAAGAAGATGCACGGCGACCGCAAGGACGGCTGGAAGCTGCGCAACGTCCCGCTGTTTTTTACGGTGGTACCCTTTATCATGCGAACCAGACTGGACAGTCAGGACTACTATGCGGAAACGCTGGACGCAGAGCCGATGATGGATTTTTTGAAAGCGCACAAAGATGATATGCCCAATCTTTCGATGATGACGATCTTTGTGGCGGCGATGGTGCGAATGATCAGCCAGCGCCCTGCATTGAACCGCTTTGTGGTGCACAACAAGCTGTATGCCCATAATTCCATCGAGATCTCCATTGCCATCAAGCGCAATATGACCGACGACGGCGAGGAAACGATGATCAAGCCGAGCTTTGACCCGCGCGACACCCTGCAGGACGTGCAGCGGCGGTTGGACGAAGCCATTGAGGAGGCAATGAACCACGAGGAGGGCACCGGCATTGACGGCGTAGCCGGTCTGCTGGGCAAGCTGCCGGCGTGGCTGTTCCGGTTTGCCGTTTCGATGATCCACTTTTTAGATAACCGCGGCTGGCTGCCCGAAAAGCTGACAAAGGCAAGCCCGTGGCATTGCAGCGCGATGTACACCAACGTCGGCTCGCTGGGCATCGGGCCCATCTACCACCACCTGACCGAGCTGGGCACCTACAGCACCTTTGTAGCCATGGGCAAACGGGAGCGCCATACCGTTTATGATGAAAACGGAGAGGCAACCGCCCGCCGCACGGTAGGCATGAAGATCGTCAACGATGAGCGCATCTGCGACGGATATTACTATGCAAGCTCGATGCGGCTGCTGCGCCGCCTGCTGATGAACCCTGCCCTGCTGATGGAGCCGCCCAAGTATGTGAAGCTGGATCCGGCGGTGAGCAATCCACTGATCAACGACCCCAATGCCGGCGTGGACGCCGCCGAGGAGGAGCACCGCGGCATGGACGCAGCACTGGTGGACTGAGCCGACGGAGTACAGAAATAAGCTGACGGAGGAAAGTGCCGAGAGGATCGGCGCTTTCCTTTTTTTGTGAAAAATGTATCTGCGCCGAGGTGCAGGCTTTCCACCGTTCCTTTCGCACCGTTGGCGTGGAAAAGGTGGAAAACAAACGTCAAATCATCAAACAGGGCGGTTTTTTCGGCTTTTTAGCCGGGTTTTCCCCCTATGGAATGTGGAAAACTATGTGCAAAGTGGGGAAAACTTCTACTGAATGGGTAGAATTATCGAATAACCCTGCCTGAGGCAAGGTACCCGCATCTCCAGCTCCCGGCGGGCAAAAAAGTGACCCGCCGGTTTTGATGGCGGATCACTTGCTTTCGGGTTTGGTTTATTGCCGCGGGAGCGGCTGCGGTTCTTTTTTCAGACGAGCGAACAGCACTGCCAGCAGCACGCACAGCACCAGCCCCGCCGCGAATGCCGCCAGCCAGATATCGGCATTGGGCAAAAAGGAGACAGTACCGTCGCTGCCCACCACCAGCTCGGCATTTTTCAGCACCGCCGCACCGATGGTGGGGCCGATGACGCCCGGCACCAGCACCTGCGCCACGATGCGCAGCCCCTGAAACAGACCGACCTGCTCCGGCGGGGTGTAGGTACGCATCATCGCACCGAAGACGGCGGTGCCGGAAAGATAGCCCATCATCATGCAAAGCGAGCCGAGGAACACCGGCAGCGTGCTGCGGGTAAAATACAGAATGAGATAGCCCAGAAGCAGCAGTGCCACTCCCGGCAGAATGGCGCTGCGAAAGCCGCGGGTATCATACCGCCTGCCGTAAAAGGCGGTGAACACCGCCGCCAGCACAATGGCAGGCGCCATGACCAGCACATAATTTTCCATGCCGAGGGATTTTTCGTAGTACAGAATGAGATAGGGCATGAAGATCTGAATGGAAATGCCGAAGCCCGCAAATGCTAAGAGCGTAAGATAAAGCACCTTGTGCTGCCGCACGACCGAGGGCTTGAAGCCATAGAGAATGCTGCCCCAATAGCTGCCGGCGGGCGAGGGGGTAACCTCCGGCTCCTTGATGAGCCAGAAGCCGGCGATGCCGATGAGGATCACCACTACGCCGATGATGGTAAAAATGGCGACCCAGCTTGTCGCCTGCTCCAGATCGAAGAACATAAAGCTGCCGAATACCACCAAGATCGCCAGCATGGGCATCATGGCGTTGATGCCCTCCGCCGCACCGCGGTTGGAATTATCGGTGCTGTCGGTAAGCCATGAATTAAAGCAGGCATCGTTGGCGGTAGAGCCGAAAAAGGTCATCACGCAATCCATGATGATGGTAAGATTGATGCAGACGGTGCTGACTGCAACGCCCGCCGAGACCATCGGGCTGATAACATCGGTGCGAATAAGGGCAAAGCTGAGAATGGAAATTCCCCACAAAAGATACCCCACACAGATAAAGACCTTGCGCTTGCCCACACGGTCGCTGAGTGCGCCGATCAAAATGGTGGTGAGGGTGGCGACCACGGCGGAAGCCGAGACCATCAGGCTGATCTGTGCGGCGGTGGCGTGGAACATCTTGTAGACGAATACGTTGAAGTACATATTCTCCACGACCCATGCAACCTGACCGACAAGAGAAAAAACCGTAAGCGCCAGCCAGAAGCGCCCGCCCAGCTTGGTTTTCTGCATAAAGAGACCCTGCCTTTCCGTAATACCTTCGCTTGACAAGGACACACACGCTTTGCGGCGGTGAAAACCAGCGCTGACTGCGTCATAGAACCTTGAAATACGCAAGTATTCCTGCGGTTCTCTTCCTTGTCATCATCTGGTTTTCTCTCGCCGAAAAGTCCTGCGGAGTTTTTGCACAGCATTTCTGCCTGCAAAAACCGTATGTGCTCTTGTCAAGTGAAGGTAAATACAGTGTAGCACAAAATACCGGCTTTGTCACCGCCGGAAAGGAAGCCATGCAAAATTTAGGGCGGCGGACAGAGAAAAAGACCCCGACGGCTGCGGGGTCTTTCGGTTTTGTTCAGATATCAATTTTGCCGTAGCGCTTGCCGGTATTGGCAGAAAGGATCTCCTGCTCCACCGTGCTCTTTTCGGTCTTGGGAGCGGTTTCCGGCGTCTGCTCGCGGCGAACCGGTCCGCCGATGGCGGGCGGATCCTCCAGACGGGGGCGGCGCTCGCCGGCGGGACGGCTGCGGCGCTCGCCGTCATTGCGGTGCTCGGCGTTATTTCTGCCGCCGTTGCCGCGGCGATTGCCGCCGCGACCGCCGCGACCGCTGCGGCTGCCCTCCTTGCCGCCGGTGGGCGGAACCGTGGAGCTGATGACGACACGACGGTTCGGCTCGACGCCGGTGGAGGAGCTGACAGCGCCCTTGACGGTAGAGACCGCGCCGTGAATGATGCGGCGCTCATAGGGGTTCATCGGCTCCAGTGTGATGCTGCGGCCGGTGCGTACCGCCTGATTGGCAAGCTTGCGAGCCAGTGCCTCCAGCGTGCGGGCACGCTTTTCGCGATAGTTGCCGCTGTCGATGGAAAGACGGATATAATCGCCCTCGCCGCGGTTGGCAACCAGACTGGTGAGATACTGAATGGCATCAAGGGTCTCGCCTCTTCTGCCGATGACGCTGCCGATCTGCTCGCCGGCAAGCTGCAGACGGACATTTTCCTCATAATAGCGGGGGGTAACGGTGAAATCACTCAGCCCCATCGCAGTCAAAATCTCGGTGACATAGGCGGCTGCCTTTTCCACCTTGGCGCGCACCTCGGCGGTCGGCTCGATCTCCACGAGAGCGGGCTTTTCCTCACGGGGCTGCTTTTCTGCTTTTTCGGGCTTTTCCGCCTTCTCCCGTTTGGGGGCGGCGGGCTTTTCGGTCTTTACCGGCTTTTCGGGACGCTCCGCACGGGGGGCGGGCTTTGCCTCCGGCTTGTTCTCCTTTTTGGGAGCCTCCTGCCGGCGGGGCTTTTCGCTCTTTGCCGGCTTTTCATCGGGAAGCTCTGCCCACACGCGAACCTTGGCGGGCAGCTTTTTCAGCCCCAGAAAACCGCCCTTGCGGGGCAGGTCGATGATCTCAAACTGCACCTCGTCACGAGGCAGACCCAGCAGCAGCGCGCCGCTTTCGATGGCGGCATTGGCGTCCGCGCCGGTAGCAATGATTTCTTTTATCATAATCAATTACCTCTTTATTATTCCGGCATCAATCGTCGACATATTCATCGCCGTACTTTTCGGCATAGCGGCGGCGTGCCTCCTTGATCTTTTCCTTATCGGAAAGATAAGTGGTGTCCTCCACCTTTTCGCCGTTCTTCAGTGCCTCCTTGGCACGCTTTTTCGCCTCGATGCGCTCCTGACGCTCCCGCTCGGCACGCTCCTTGGCCTCCTCCTGCAGCTTTTCGGCTACCTCCTTGGGATTATAGATCTTATTGAGGATCAGTGCCTGAATGCAGCCGAACACATTGGAAAGGGTCCAATAGATACCGACACCGATCGGTACCATGAAGGTGAACCAGATGGAGATGAGGGGCATAAAGTACATCATCATCTTCATGCTGGCGCCTGCCTGGCCCATATTGGGGCTGTTCTTCATGGAAATGACGGAAGAAAGCAGCGCGGTAAGACCGGAGAGCAGCGGAATGATGACCAGCCAGTTCCAGCCGCCCTGCCAGGGGAGATTGGGCGTGCCGGAAAGATCCATGCCGAGGAAGCCCATGTCAAGAGACTGGATTTTGGCGATGACATCGGCGCCGACGGAGGAATAAGCGGACGGATTCTGCATCACGCTTTGATAAATGCTGATCTGCGGGGCATAGCCGACGGTGGAGACACCCAAAGAGCCCGCCACCTCGGTAAGAGCGGCAACGGTCTCCTTGGAGAACCGCAGCAGATGGGTCAGGGGCTTATAAACAACGTCCAACAGACCGAAGATGACGGGGAACTGAATGAGCAGGGTGCCGCAGCCGCTCATGGGATTGTAGTTCTCCTTGGCATACAGAGCCTGCAGCTCCTCGTTCATTTTTGCCTGATTGTTTTTGTACTTTGCCTGAATTTCCTGAATTTTAGGCTGAATGATCTGCATTTTGACGCTGGATTTTTGCTGCTTGAGACCCAAAGGAAACAAAAGTACCTTAACGATCAGGGTAAACAGCACCAGCGCCACGCCGTAATTGCTGACCAGATGATACAAGCCGTACATCAGCCACCCGAAGGGATAGCCGAAAATTGTCATAATAAAGTTCATAGAGATGATCCTCCGTTCCCATTTTCATGGGGGATAGTCTCCCCGTCGGCGGAAATATCACCGGCAGGGTGCTGGGACGGGTGTGCCGCCTGCTTTTCCTGCAGGGCGCCCGCAAAGGGACGCAGGGAAAAGCGCTGGGGAACGGGATCGTACCCCGGACGGCCGAAGGGCTGACACCGTGCCAAACGGCAGATGGTCAGCAAGCTCCCCCGAATGGGGCCGAAGCGCCGCAGCGCCGTGACCGCATAGCAGGAGCAGGTGGGGGAAAACCGGCATCTGGGAGGAATGAAGGGGGAGATGCACTTCTGATAGATCCTGATGGGCAGGATCAAAAGCTCGCTGCATATTTTTTTGAGGAACTGCCACAGCCGTTTCATGGTGTCTCCGTCTCCCTTTTCGGGGTCTCGCACAGGGCGGTGATCTGGCGGAGCATCATTTCCTGCACCGGCTGCATTTTACAGTGGGCGGTGCGGCTGCGGGCGACAAAGATGAAATCGTAGCCCTGCGGAAGCTGCCCCTCCAAACCGGTATAGGCGGCACGGATCACGCGCTTGGCGCGGTTGCGCCGGACGGCATTGCCCACCCGTTTACTGGCGGTGATGCCGATACGGTTGTGACCCAGACGGTTTTTGGCACAATAGGTGACCAGAAGCTGTCCGGTTTGCGACCGTGCCCTGCGGTACATGCGGGTAAAGTCGCGGTTTTTTTTGATGATCGCAGTGATTTTCATTTTACGGGTCCCTTCCCTGCGCCGCGGGAGAGCGGGCAGTTGTGCGGTGTGCCGGACTGAGAAGAAAAAGAAGAGGTTGTCCCTTTCACACCGCTGCCGTCGCGTTTGGTTTCCCAGTAATCATGTGCTGCCTTACGGCAGTGTAAAGCCGGATTAAAAAATCAGCCCACAACGCAGCGCTGTGGGCATCATCTTTAGTGGGTCAGTCTGGCTCTGCCCTTGGCGCGTCTGCGAGCCAGGACCTTACGACCGTTGGCGGTCGCCATTCTCTTTCTGAACCCGTGTACCTTGCTTCTCTGTCTCTTTTTGGGCTGATAAGTTCTGAGCATTGTTCTTCCCCTCCTTCCGGGTCTCGGCGGCATCTCCCGGCGCGGGAGCCTGCCTGATGTGGTCGGTCATTTGTCCCAACGCGCTATTGGGAGAGATGACCCTGCAATTTTGAATTATACCTTAATTTACGAGAGAATGTCAAGAAAAAGCTGCTGTTTTTGCGGGATTCTGTGTACAGGGTGCGCCGGTAGTGGAGAGGCAACGGAACAGCTACAAGATATGGGAGGTACATTTTATTTTTTTCTGCTTTAGCCGATGCTTTGCACCCCTTGCTTTCCTTTCTTCGGGGGAGGGCGGGCTTTTCACACCGGCTCTTTTTTTGGTGGAAAATTTGGGGCTTTTCTGGGGTTCCGATGTTGTAATTCGACCCCGAATATGCTACTATATAAAATAGGTATCTATCCCCATGGCAGGTGCTGTGGGGAGAAAATGAAATGAGGTTCAATATGGATTCTTTTTCCGATGTTTTTGAGAGAGTAAAAGAGCTGTGCCGGGGTGAAATGAGCGAGGTCGCCTATGGCTTATGGATCAAAGATCTGGAGCTGATCTCGCTGGACGGCGAGACCGCCCGCCTGATGGGAAACACCAAAATGAAGCGGGATATTGCCGATAATAAATACAACGCCCTTTTGGCAAGCTGCTTCGAGCAGATCATCGGCTTCCCTGTGAAGGTCGAGATCTATTCCCGTGAGGCGCCGCCTCCCTCCCCTGCCGCCGCACCTGCGGCAGCCGAGCAGGAGTTCCAGCCCGAAAAGGAATATTCCTTTGAGACCTTTGTGGTGGGCAGCGGCAACAGCATGGCGCATGCCGCTGCATGGGCAGTCGCCAATAACCCCGCCAAGAGCTACAACCCTTTATTTATGTACGGCGGCAGCGGCTTGGGCAAGACCCATCTGATCTATGCCATCTGCGGAAAGATACGGCAGAACCACCCCGACTATAAGCTGATCTATGTAAAATGTGAGGAATTCGCCAACGAGCTGATCTTGGCGATCCGTGACCGCACCACCGCCGAATTTAAGGAAAAATACCGTCAGGTAGATCTTTTAGCGGTCGATGATATTCAGTTCATCGCCGGCAAGGAGAGTACGCAGGAGGAATTTTTCCATACCTTTAATTCGCTGTATGAATGCGGCAAGCAGATTATTCTGACCAGCGACCGTCCACCCAAGGAGATCAAAACGCTGATGGACAGGCTCCGCAGCCGGTTCGAATCGGGTCTGCTGGTTGATGTACAGCCGCCGGATTATGAGACCCGCATGGCGATCATCACCCGCAAGGCGGAAAGCCTTGGAATGAAGATGCCGGAAGATGTGGCGGCGTTCATCGCCGGCAAGGTAAAGGATAATGTGCGGCAGCTGGAGGGCGTTGTGAAGCGAATGGACGCCCACGCCCGACTGAACGGCTCCTCTATTACCATTAGTCTGGCGGAAAATGCCATTCAGGACATTATGACCGACCAGACGCCGCTGCCCGTAACTGTTGACCGTATCATTGATGAGGTGGCGCGCACCTACGGCGTTACGGCGGAGGAGATCCGCGGCAAAAGCCGCAGCAACCAGATCTCCGCAGCACGGCAGATCGCCATGTATGTGGTGCGGGAGATCACCGGCATGACCCAGCTGGAGATCGGACAGGAATTCGGCGGGCGCGACCATACCACCGTTATTTATGCGCTGTCGCAGGTCGCCAAAATACTGGAAAGCGACCCCCGCAAAAAAGAGGTCATTGAGGATATCATCAAGAATATCCGCAATGCCGACGCTTAAAAAACGCTTTCCACCGATTTTTCACATTCCACCGACAGATTTCCACTGCCGTGTGGAAAGAAAAAATTTTTTTCACATTCTCCACAAATTTTCCGTGGTGCTTTCCATATGACGAAAAGCGGCAGAAACCTGCTTGTCCATCGGGAAAGCGTAGGCATTTCCACTTTTCAAGGTCCCCTACTATTACAACTGATGTTTATATATGATATTCCTGCACAGCACATAAATAATGAAAGAAAATGAGCATAACCCCAGCCGGAAAATGGGGAAAGTGAGAATTTTTCCGGCGGGCACAAGGAGGACGACAGCATGATAATGAAATTTACCTGCAATACCGCAGCGCTGGTCAATGGGATCAACTCCGCACTATTGGCAGTAAGCCCCAAAAGCACCCTTTTGGCTTTGGAGGGTATTTTAGTCCGTGCGCACACACGGGAAATTACCATGATGAGCTATAACTTAGAGATGGGCATTACCGCCAGTCTGGAGGCAAGGGTAGAAAAAACCGGCGAGATCATTATTCCCGCCAAGGTGTTTTCCGATATTATCCGCCGCATTGAAAGCGACGAGGTGACCATTGAGGCAGACGATCGGTGTCTGGTGCAGATCACCGGCGGCGTTTCGCAGTTTACCATTCTGGGTATGACCTCGGAGGAATTTCCGGAGCTGCCCTCGGTAGGAGAGGCACAGGGCTTTTCGATGCCGATGGAGACCCTTTCTTCGATGGTGGATATGACCCGTTATGCCATAGCGACCAACGACAGCAAGCCCGTACAGACCGGCTGCCTGTTTGAGCTGCAGGACGGCGAGCTGACGGTGGTGGCAGTTGACGGCTTCCGGCTGGCGCTGCGGCGGGAAAAGGTGAACCATGAGGAGCCGATGCGGTTTATCGTTCCCGGCAAGACGCTGGGCGAGCTGCTGAAGCTGATGAGCGAGGACGGCAATATTTCCATTGAAATGAGCCGAAAGCATATTCTGTTTGATATGGGCAACCGGACGCTGGTAAGCCGCCTGCTGGAGGGAGATTTCCTTGACTACCGCGCGGCGATCCCGCGGGAAAGCAGCACTGCCGTGGTGGTAAATACCCGTGCCCTGATCAATTCCATCGAACGCACCAGTCTGCTGATCAGTGACCGGCTGCGCAGTCCGCTGCGGGTGGATTTCGGAGAATCGGTCATTAAGATGAGCTGCTCGACCAGCATCGGCAAGGCATATGATGAATGCTGTTGCTCCACCACCGGTAATCTGCTGGAAATGGGTTTTAATAACCGCTTTTTGCTGGACGCTTTGAAGAATGTTGATACCGATATGGTACGGCTGGAGCTGTGCGGGCCCTTGAGCCCCATGAAGGTGCTGCCGCTAGATGGAGACAGCTTCCTGTTCCTTGTACTGCCGATGAGACTGAGGGCGGAATAAAAAAAGAAAGTGTGAATCAATGGAGACCATTATCATTCAAAGTGAATTCATCAAGCTGGACAGCTTCCTGAAATTCTGCGGCGCCTGCGCTACCGGCGGCGAAGCAAAGATCGTCATTACCGAGGGCGAGGTGCTGGTAAACGGCGAAGTGTGCACCATGCGCGGTAAAAAGCTGTATGCCGGAGACACCGTTACACTGGACGGTGAAAGCTGGCAGGTGGCGGCACCGTGAGGCTCCGGCGGCTGAAAATTGAAAATTTCCGGAACCTTGCGGCAGTGGATCTGACTCCCTCTGCGGGCGTCAATGTGATTTACGGCGCAAACGCACAGGGAAAAACCAATCTCATCGAGGCGATCTATCTGCTGACCGGACAAAAAAGCTTCCGTGCGGCGCGGGAAAGTGATTTTTTGCGCTTTGGCAGCGGGGTTGCCCGCATCGAGGCGGATTTTACCTGCCAGAACCGCGAAAAAACCGCAGCCCTTGCCATAGGCAATAAAAAGCAGGCGTGGCTTTCCGGCGTGGAATGTACGCCGGGTGAATTGACCGGCGAATTTCTGGCAGTGGTTTTTTCCCCCAATGAGCTGGCGCTCATTCAAGAGGGACCTGCCGAGCGGCGGGCGTTTTTAGACGGCGCGATCAGTCAGGTGATGCCGCGCTATCTGGCAACACTGGGGACGATGAGCCGGATCTTGCTGCAGCGCAATACCCTCATCACCGATATGCAGAAAAGCGGTAATGCCGCCGCAATGGAGCCTCTTTTAGAGACATGGGACAGAAGCTTTGCCCGTGTTGCCTATTCCGTCTGCCATGCAAGAGCGCGCTTTTTGAAGCGGCTGGCACCGCCGGCGGCGGAAATTTACGAAAGCATCTGCAAAAGGAGCGACCAGCCCTTTTCCCTTGCCTATCAGCCCAGCATTCCTGCACCGCAGGGCGCCGATTGGGCGGAGATCCCGCCTGCCGAGGGCGAAGCCCACATTCGTTCGGCGCTTGCCGCTGCCCGTTTGGAGGATTATAAAAACTACTGCACCACCGTTGGTCCCCATCGGGACAATATGGAGGTAAGCATAGCCGGTATTTCCGCCCGCAGCTTCGGCAGTCAGGGTCAGCAAAGAAGCTGCGCCCTTGCCCTGAAGCTGGCGCAGTGCCGTGTGATGGAGGAAACGTTGGGCGAAGCCCCGATTATCCTGCTGGACGACGTGTTAAGCGAGCTGGACCGCACCCGTCGGGAGTATTTTCTGCACGGGGAGCACCCCGGACAGGTGTTTATCACCTGCTGCGACAGAGGTGCTGCGAGGACGCCGGAGGACGGCGCGGCGTTCCGCATGAAGGAAGGGCAGCTTTATCTGCCGCAAAAAAGAGTCGGAAAGCGAAAGGAGCCGTGAAGCGATGTATCTGCACTTGGGACAGGAAACAGTGGTGCGGGAACGGGATATCATCGGTATATTCGATTTGGATAATACAACGGTAAGCCGCCATACCCGCAAGACGCTGAATCTGGCGGAAAAGGACGGACGGGTCATCAACGTGACCGACGACCTGCCGAAAACCTTTGTGATTACCAGCCGACCCGGAAAAAAAGCCGGCGAGGATATGGTGTATCTGTGCCAGCTTTCGACCGGTACGCTGAAAAAACGGAGCGGGAAGTAAACCCGATTTACAAAAACCGGTGAATGCCGGAAAAAACCTCTGTTTATATTCCGCCCGGCGGCGGTTATCATATATCATTTTGTCGGATCTGATCAAAGCGATCTTGAGAATAGGAGATACTATGAGCAACATCGAACAGGTAAAACAAAGCCACTATGACGAAACACAAATTCAGGTTCTGGAGGGACTGGAGGCAGTCCGCAAACGCCCCGGTATGTATATCGGCTCCACCGGACCGCGCGGTCTGCACCATCTGGTGTATGAGATCGTGGATAACGCCATAGACGAGGCGCTGGCAGGCTACTGCGACCATATCGAGACCGAAATACTGGAGGGCGATGTGATCCGCGTGACCGACAACGGACGCGGCATCCCCGTGGGGATCCACCCCAAAATGGGAATCCCCGCCGTGACGGTGGTTTACACCATTCTGCACGCCGGCGGCAAGTTCGGCGGCGAGGGCTACAAGGTCTCCGGCGGTCTGCACGGCGTGGGTGCTTCGGTGGTCAATGCCCTTTCGGAGTGGCTCATCGTCGAGGTCAAAAACGGCGAGCATATCTATCAGCAGAGGTTTGCCCGCGGCGTGGCGCAGGGCGATCTTCAGATCATCGGGGATACCGATGAAACCGGCACCCGCGTCACCTTTAAGCCGGACGGCGAGATCTTTGAGGAGCTGGTGTACGACTACGAGACGCTGCATACCCGTCTGCGGGAGCAGGCGTTCCTGAATGCCGGCGTGCGCATGACCATCACCGACCGGCGTACCCCCGACGGCCCCAGCGATTCCATGTGCTACGAGGGCGGAATCCGCTCCTTTGTGGAGTTTATCCATCAGCGGCGCGGACTGGAAGCGCTGCATGAAGATGTCATTTATATGAAGGGCGACAGCGGCGACAACGTGGCGGAGGTCGCCATGCAGTATAACGACAGCTACAACGAGCTGCTGCTCTCCTTTGCCAATAACATCAATACCAGCGAGGGCGGTACCCACGAGGAGGGCTTTAAGCAGGCGCTGACCCGTGTGTTGAATACCTACGCCCGTAAAAATAACCTTTTGAAGGAAAAGGATAAGAACCTTTCCGGCGATGACTGCCGCGAGGGTCTGACCGCCATCATCAGCGTCAAGCTGCGGGAGCCGCAGTTTGAGGGGCAGACCAAGGGCAAGCTGGGCAATACCGAGATGCGGCAGGTGGTCTCCGCCATCGTTACCGATAAGCTGACCACCTACTTTGAGGAAAACCCGCAGGTCGCCCGTATCATCATCGAAAAGGCCATTACCGCCAGCCGTGCCGCCGAAGCCGCCCGCAAGGCCAGAGAGGAGACCCGCCGCAAATCCCCGCTGGAGGGGGTGGGACTGCCCAGCAAGCTGAAGGACTGCAGCGAGCGCGGCAACGAGCGCACCGAGCTGTTCATCGTAGAGGGCGACTCGGCAGGTGGCTCCGCCAGCGAGGGCCGTGACCGCCGCTTCCAGGCGATCCTTTCGCTGTGGGGCAAGATGCTGAACGTGGAAAAAGCCCGCCTGGATAAGGTGTACAGCAACGAAAAGCTGCTGCCCATCATTGCCGCCGTGGGCTGCGGCATCGGCGAGGACTTTGATCCCCAAAGGATCCGCTATAATAAAATCATCATTATGGCAGATGCCGATGTGGACGGCAGCCATATCCGCACGCTGCTGCTCACCTTCTTCTTCCGCCATATGCGCCCGCTGATCGAGCTGGGTCATATCTATATTGCGCAGCCGCCGCTGTATAAGGTGAGCCGCGGCAAGCAGTTCCGCTATGCCTACACCGAAGCCGAGCGGGACGCCGGCATTGCCGAGCTGAACCCCGACGGCACCGGCAAGGTGGATATCCAGCGGTACAAGGGCTTGGGCGAGATGGACCCCGAGCAGCTGTGGGAGACCACCATGGACCCCACCCGCCGGGTGATGCTGCGGGTAAACATGGAGGACGCCATGCGTGCCGATGAGACCTTTACCATTCTGATGGGCGACAAGGTGCAGCCCAGACGGGAATTTATAGAGCAGAACGCCCAGTATGTCACCAACCTTGATGTTTGATGACAGAGAAAGGAGCCGAGAAAATGAGTAAGAAACCTCCCAAAAAATCCCCCAATAATATGGGTGATTTCGATGTCATCAACGAGGTGGTGGACGAGGTAACCGCCGAAAACAGTCTGCATAATGAGGGACGGATCATCAATGTAGAGCTGGATAGTGAAATGCGCAAGAGCTTTCTGGAATACTCGATGTCGGTGATTGTAGACCGTGCCCTGCCCGATGTGCGGGACGGTCTGAAGCCGGTTCACCGCAGAATTCTGTATTCCGCCGATGAGGAGGGGCTGACCCCCGATAAGCCCCACGACAAGAGTGCAAGAATCGTCGGTGACGTGCTGGGTAAATATCACCCCCACGGCGACGCTTCCGTTTACGACGCCATGGTGCGCATGGCGCAGAGCTTTTCGCTGCGCTACCCGCTCATCGACGGTCACGGCAACTTCGGTACCATCGACGGCGACCCCCCTGCCGCTTACCGTTATACCGAGGCGAGACTGAGCAAGATCGCCCTGTATATGCTTTCCGATATCGACAAGGACACCGTGGACTGGAACCGAAACTTCAGTGACCAGCGCAATGAGCCGGTTGTACTGCCCAGCCGCTTCCCCAACCTGCTTTGCAACGGCTCGGTGGGTATTGCGGTGGGAATGGCGACCAATATCCCGCCCCACAACCTGCGGGAGGTCAGCGACGCGATCTGCCATCTTATCGACCACCCCGAAGCGGAGCTGGGCGAGCTGATGCAGTATATCCACGGTCCCGACTTCCCCACCGGCGGCACCATCATGGGGCGCAGCGGTATCCGTGCCGCCTACGCCACCGGCCGCGGCAAGATCACCCTGCGCAGCAAGACCGAGATAGAGGAAATGAAGAACGGGCGGGAGCGCATCATCGTGCGGGAGATCCCCTATATGGTGAACAAGACCCGCCTCATCGAAAGCATTGTGCAGGTCATCAAGGATAAGCGTGTGGACGGTATCAGCTACATCAATGATGAAAGCGACCGCGAGGGTATGCGTATCGTCATCGAGCTGAAGACCGGCGCCAACGCACAGGTGGTGCTGAATCAGCTTTACAGCTACACCCAGCTGCAGGATAGCTTCGGTGTGATTATGCTGGCGCTGGAAAACGGTGTGCCCAAAGTAATGACCCTAAAGGAAATGCTGGAGCAGTACATCAAATTCCAGTTTGAGGTAGTGACCCGCCGTACCGCCTACGACCTGAAAAAAGCCAAGGAGCGCGAGCATATCCTGGAGGGTCTGAAGCTGGTGGTAGACCGCACCGATGAGGTCATCTCCATTATCCGCCACAGCAAAGACCAGAATGATTCCAAGGAAAACCTTATCGAGCGCTTCGGCATTACCGAGCTGCAGTCCGCAGCCATTGTAGCGATGCGTCTGGGACAGCTCTCCGGTATGGAGCGCATTAAGATAGAGGAAGATCTGGCAGGAATACTGGAGAAGATCAACAGCTTGGAGGAGATTTTGCGTACTCCCTCGATGGTTTACGATATCATTCGCACCGAGCTGACCGCCATCAAGGAAAAATTCGGGGACGACCGCCGTACCGTTATCGAAACGGTGAGCGGCGAGGTGGATATTGAGGATCTCATTCCCGAACAGCAGTCGGTGATTACCCTTACCCACGGCGGCTACATCAAGCGGCAGCCGATGGAGGTTTACCGTACCCAGCGCCGCGGCGGACGCGGGATTTCCG
>USBC01000024.1 GCA_900552845.1 uncultured Oscillospiraceae bacterium
CTCCTCGTACAGATTGATAAAGCCAACCAGTTCTTCCCCTGCGTAAAAGGAATAGAAATGATTGAGCGGATTGGCAAAGCCAAAGCCTTTTTTCTTTTGCTCCGCATAAGGTGTGGCATTGTAGATTGCATACTCACCTTCATATTCCCAGGCGGTGATACGGTATTTTTCTGCTTCAGTTGTTTGGTGATAAGTAAGCATTCATTCTCCTTACGGTGTAATGGGGCAGCCCGCAGGGCCGCAGCGAAGCTGCGGGGCCGGTTCCGAGCGAAGCGAGGAACGGCACGATGCGAAGCATCGCCTGCGGGCCGTACCCCAGGCAATGCAGCGATTAGAAAAGGGCGGGAATCTGGGAAAGGGCGGTGACGGTGTAGTCCACCCCGGCGGGGGCGGCTGGGGCACCGGGGCGGCGGTAGTAGCAGGTTTTCATGCCGTACTGCAAACCACCGGCAATATCCGAGGTGAGGGAGTCGCCGATGATGAGCGTTTCCTGCGGGAGAATGGGGTCGGTGCGATCTTGGTTCAGCGCACGAAAGGCGTAATCAAAAAAGGCAGGGGCAGGCTTGGCGGCGCCGGCGCGCTCCGAAATAAAAAAGTGGTCAAAATAGGGTTTCATGCCGCCGATCTCCAACCGGTGGAGCTGCTGCTCATAGGGTCCGTTGCTGGCTACGCATAAGAGCCAGCGTCCCGAAAGGCTTTGCAGAAGCTCCAAAGCGCCCGTGACGGGAATGGCACTTTCGTGCAGGGCAGCACGGAAATAGCGCTCGAAGGTGACGCCATCGAAGGAAAAATCCAACGCAGCAAAAATGCGGTTCCAGCGCACCTTTTGCAGCTCCTCAAAAGTAAGCGCACCCTCCTCGATCTGCCGCCAGAGCTTGTTGTTCTCGGTGGTGAAAACATGATACATCTCCGGCTGATAGGCGGGCAGACCAAAATGGGCAAAGCCCTCCGCCATAGTGGTGCGTACATACTCGTCAAAATCCAGCAGGGTATTATCAATATCGATGAAAATGGCTTTCATAGATCCTCCGAAGGCGATAGTGGAAAGCCCCGGTGGGTGCCGGGGCTTGCGGTTTACTGGCGATAGGTTTGCAGGAATTCACCTACATCGGTCATGGCGCAAGCAAGCTCCGCCGCCTCCGGCAGCATGACAACGCGGAAATGATCCGGCGTATGCCAATCAAAGCCGCTGCCCGGCACCAGCAGGATATGCTTTTGATGCAAGAGATCCATGGCAAACTTTTTATCATCGGTGATGGGGCATTTTTTAAGGTCGATGCGGGGGAAGATATAGAATGCGGCGGTATTTTTGACCACCGAAAGGCAATCGAACTGCCGCAGGGCATTTACAGCAGCCTCCCGCTGCTCGTAAAGCCTCCCGCCGGGGAGCAGCAGCTCGCGGGTGCTTTGCTCATCTGCCAACGCTGCGGGAATGACAAGCTGGGTAAGAGCATTGCCGCACAGCCGCATACTGGTGAGCGCCACCATACCGGCAACAAAATCCTGCGTGAGCGCACGAGGTCCCGATACGGCAAGCCAACCGCAGCGGAATCCGCAGATCATGTGGCTTTTGGAAAGACCATTGAAGGTGAGTACCGGCAGGTCAGGGCAAAGTGAAGCGGTGGAAATATGCTCCCTGCCGTCCATGACCAGTCGGTCATAAATCTCATCGGAAAGCAGCACCAGTTCCCTTTCCCGTGCGATTTCCACAATCTGCTCCAGCAGCTCGCGGGGATATAGCGCACCGGTGGGATTATTTGGATTGATGATGACGATGGCACGGGTGCGGGCAGTGAGCTTGCGGCGGATATCCTCAATATCGGGGTACCAGTCGGACTGCTCATCACAGGTATAAAAGACAGGTTTGGCACCTGCTATCAACGTCACATTCGTCCACAGGGAGTAGCTGGGGCTGGGAAGCAGGATCTCATCGCCGTAATTGAGCAGCGTGGTAATAGCGAACTGAGCCATCTCGCTGACGCCGTTGCCGATAAAAATATCCTCCGGCGTAAGCCCCTCGATCCCTTTGCCGGTCTCGTACTCCACAATTGCCTGACGAGCGGCGGGCATACCGCGGAAGTCACAGTAACCAACGGCTTTTTCGGCGTTCTCCAGCAGGGCGCTTTTTACGCTGGGGGGCATGGTAAAGCCAAAGGTGGCAGGGTTGCCGGTATTCAGGCGCAGAACAGGTGTTCCCTCCCCGATCATCTTCATCGCCTCAACATAGACGGGACCGCGGATATCGGAATGAACCTGCGCTAATTTTTCGGAACGGATAATGGGCCGCATAAGGGAGCCTCCTTGCTGAGTTGGGAAAAGTAAAAGAAGTAAAATAGAATATTATGAATTATTATATCACCCGCAAAGCAAAAATACAATGCGGAGATAGTTCATTCTATGAAAAGCCGGGGCAGTGGGTGTGGATAAGGGTGCGAAAGGAGAGCCGCCCCGCAGGGGCGCGCGGCGAAGCCGCGCGCAGCGCCCGAAGGGCGCACGATGCGAAGCATCGCCCTGCGGGGCGGGTACCTGCCGCTTTGGTAATGGCTGCGGAAAAAGCAGAAGCCAGCCTCTCCCTTCTGCGGCGAGGCTGGCGGAAAAACAGAATCGGAGGGTCAGCCCTCGGCGGACTTACGGCTGACTGTGCCGCGAATGACAAACAGGGTGGCAAGCATAAGCACAATGCCGATGGGCAGCACGATGACCGCATTGGGGATAAAGCCCGCAATGATATAGGTAACGAATGCCACGACCGCAACGGTAGCGGCATAAGGGAACTGGGTGGAAACATGGTTCAGGTGGTTGCACTGGGCGCCTGCGGAGGCCATGATGGTGGTATCGCTGATGGGAGATACATGGTCGCCGAACACTGCACCGGCAAGACAAGCGGAGACGCCGACGATCATCAGGGTGAAGTCAGCCTTAAAGACCTCGGTGACAATGGGGATAAGAATACCGAAGGTGCCCCAGGAGGTGCCGGTGGCAAACGCCAGTCCGCAGGCAACCAGATAGATAACGGCAGGCAGCAGGCTGTAAAGGCCGCTGGAGGCACTGCGCATTACGCCGGCGACAAATTCCTTGGCGCCCAGCAGAGTGGTCATGTTCTTCAGGGTGGTAGCAAGGGTGAGAATAAGGATCGCGGGAACCATTGCGCAGAAGCCCTGCGGAATGCAGCTCATGGCGTCCTTGAAGGAGATGACCCGGCGGAGAACGAAATAGATAACGGTAAAGACCAGCGCCACAATAGCGCCCCATGGCAGCCCGAAGAAAGCATCGCAGTTGGCAAAGGCATCGATGAAATTATTGGCGCCATTGAGGTAGCCGGAGTAGACCAAACCGCTGACGCACAGCACCACCAGCACAATGATCGGCAGCAGCAGATCGATGACGCGGGCACGGGGGTTGGAGACCTCCTCCACCGCTTCGGGCTGCTCTCCCTCGGTGAACAGGTCATTATTGCGGATAGCGTTGAGCTCGTGGCGGCGCATGGGGCCGTAGTCCATGCCGGTCTTACAGAGGAACAGCACCATAACGATAGTGAGCAGCGAATAGAAATTAAATGGAATTGCACGAATGAACAGATCGAAACCGCTGTAATCCTCCACAACGCCGGAGACGGCAGCTGCCCAAGAGGAAATGGGGGCGATCATGCAGATGGGGGCAGCAGTAGCATCGATGAGATAGGCGAGCTTGGCGCGGGAAACATGGTGACTATCGGTAACGGGACGCATAACACTGCCGACAGTCAGACAGTTGAAGTAGTCGTCTACAAAGATGAGAACACCCAGCAGGAAGGTGGAAAACATGGCGCCGCCGCGGGTCTTGATGTGTGCCTTTGCCCATGCGCCGAAGGCTGCGGAGCCGCCTGCCTTATTGAGCAGGGCGACAAGGATACCGAGCAGCACGAGGAACATGAAGATACCGGCGTTATCGCTGATGGCAACAATGACACCGTCATTCAGCAGAGAGTCGAGCGCCTCCACATGGAAGCCGGCGTAGAACAGAGCACCGGCAACGGCGCCGATAAAGAGCGAGCTGTAAACTTCCTTGGTGATGAGCGCCAACGCAATAGCGATGACGGGGGGAACGAGCGCCCAGAATGTACCGAACATAATATTTACCTCCTGAAAAATGAGACGAAAAAAGCCATGAGATATGCGGAAAACAAATCTCATGGCAAGTAATAATAAAAATATTATCGCTTTGAACCGCTGATAGCTCTCCACAGTATCTGTGACAGTCCGCAGCATATTCTGCTGCGTCCCAGCAAAAAGTCTCTCGGGGGAGCTTTTCGCTTCGGCGGTTTTCCCTTTCGCACCCCCGGTTTCCCGAACCATGTGGGGGTGGCTACTGATGAAGCCCGCAACCTCTACCAAATTGGCTTTATTCTGTTGTCACATTTATAGCACCGTTAGCGGAACAATGCAAGTGTTTTTTTACAAATTGGTCACATTTTGGGGACACGCTAATATATTGACGAAGTTTTGCGTGATATTTTGTAGTAAATGCACAACGAAAAAGAATGAGGCTCCCCACCGAAGGGAGAGCCTCTGGAAAAGTTATTCGTGGTGCAGGATCATGCGGGCGCATTTATAAACGTCGCCGCAACCGAGGGTCAAAATAAGATCACCGGCTTCTGCATATCGGTCGATGTAATCCGCCATCGCCTCAAAGGATGGCAAGCAAACACAGTCCTTTATCTTGCTTCCCAAGTCCTCCGAGGTAATGTGGTAGGTATTGACCTCCCTGCTGCCCATGATGGGAGACAGTACCACACGGTCGGCAATGGAAAGAGCGGAAACAAAGTCCTCCAGCAGCAGATAGGTACGGCTGAAGGTAAACGGCTGGAAAACTGCCCACACCCGCTTGAAATCCAGCTCCTTGGCAGCAGTGAGGGTAGCGCGCAGCTCAGCGGGGTGATGGGCATAGTCATCGGCGACGGTGGCACCGTTATGGGTCTTTCCCAGCACCTCAAACCGGCGTCCCGCACCGGTAAAGGCAGTAAGCCCGGCGGCTGCCTGTTCCGGTGTGGTACCCAGCTGCATGGCACCTGCGGCGGCGGCAACGGCATTTAGGATATTATGGTCGCCGGGAACCTGCAGGTGAATTTCGGTCAAGGGTTTGCCGCGGAACATCAGCGTAAAACGGCGATCCAAACCGCCAAGGTGACGGATATTGGCAGGATAATAGTCGTTGGTCTCCTCCCAGCCAAAGGTGAGGAAGGTTCTCCCCTCCCCTGTTACCTCCGCCATGGCGCGGCAGGTCTTTTCATCGCTGCCGTTATACAGGACGGTATGGGCTTTTTCGGCAAACTTGGTATAGCTCTTCATGGCGTTTTCCACAGTGTGAAAATACTCCATATGGTCGTTATCGATGTTCAGCACCAGCGCGATATCGGGGTGGGTGGAAAGGAAGGTATCCTTAAATTCGCACGCCTCGTAGACGAAACGCTGCGTTTTGCCGCTGCGCCCGTAGCCGCCGATAGTGCGCAGCTTGCCGCCGATGACCGCAGATGGATCCAGTCCCGCCATATAAAGAATCTGGACGATCATGGCGGTGGTGGTGGTTTTTCCGTGCGTACCGCAAACCCCCAGCGCATCGCTGTACCAGCTGGAAACCGCACCCAGCATTCTGGCTCGCTCCCACAGCGGCAGTCCGCTTTCCCGCGCGGCGATCAGCTCGGGGTTGGTATCCATAATAGCGGCGGAATAGAGAATGAGATCGGCGCCGGCGATATTTTCCGCCCGCTGTCCCATTGTGACCTTGATTCCCATCGCACGCTCCAACTCAACAATATCGCTTTCGTTGTTGTCGCTGCCGGTAATGATATAGCCTCTGCCGTGCAGGATCTGTACCAGCGGGAACATGCCGCTGCCGCCGATGCCGATGCAGTGAATATGCTTTACCCCATCGGGGATCTTCTCAATCGGTTTTACCATAAATTATAACCGCCACCTTACAAAGATTCATCTATGGTATATTATACCCCAAAGGCAGGGGTTTTGACAATAGCAGCCGTCGTTTTCCCATAAAAAGCGGCAGCGGGTGCATATTTTGCCGCCGCACGGACAAGGCTAACGATAAAGGCGGCAGCACCGCCCAACAAAAAACAGGAAGCACCCGAAAGGAGAAACAGGAATGAACATCACAGATATCCGGATCCGCAAAATTTACGAGGACGCACGGCTGAAGGCGCTGGTCTCGGTCACCATCGACGGCGACCTTGCCGTGCATGATATCAAGGTCATAGAGGGCCCGGAGCGGCTGTTTGTCGCCATGCCCAGCCGCAAAGATGAAAACGGCACCTTTCGTGACATTGCCCACCCCATCACGCCCGAGGCGCGGCACATTCTGGAGGAGGCAATTCTTGACCGTTACCAGACCCATCTGGCGCAGCTGGAGGCGGAGCAGGCGGAGCCGCATATTCCGGCATAAGGCTGCATAATATGGGAGGGAAGGACCGGCAGGCTCTTTCCTCTTTTTTCTTTACAAGACATCGGAATTTTGCTATAATATAGCTGTTCAAAGCGCCAGTGCCGCCCTGAAAGCTCCTGTTTGGGCGGACGACGAGGTGGAGGGAGTATCGAATTTTCGGCGGATGCCCTCCCGCTGCTGCCACAGCGCAGGTCGGTGCAAAAAACGCGGGCGACCGTGCAACAAAGAACCGGCTATGGATAACGAACAGAACAGATGCCCTGACTGGGGACGGTACCAGCCGCCCCTGCGGGAGCCCCGCGGAGAGAAGCCGATCCTTTTGTGTTCTCCCCCATGGTTTTCGTTATCCTGCCGATGCGGCATGCCGTACCGGTTTGCGTGCCATTGGGTCAATGCGTTTTATCATGGGTTTCTCTCCCGCTTGAAGGACATCTGCGGGAAAGGAGCCTTATTTTTATGTGTGGGATCATCGGTTATTCGGGGACGGACTATGCCAGGGAAAAGCTCTTGCACGGGCTGGAAAATCTGGAATACCGCGGCTATGACAGCGCCGGCATTGCCCTGTGGGAAAACGGCAGCATTGAAATTATTAAGGCGGCAGGGCGGCTTTCCAACCTGCGTGCCGCCTGCGGCGATCGGGGGCTTGCCAGCCATTGCGGGATCGGGCACACCCGCTGGGCGACCCACGGCGTACCCAACGATGTAAATGCCCACCCGCACCGGCAGGGTCGTGTCACGCTGGTGCATAACGGCATTATAGAGAATTACCGGTCGCTGCGGGAACGGCTCGAGACGGAGGGCTATCACTTCCTGACCCAGACCGACACCGAAATTGCCGCAGCTCTGCTGGATCATCACCTGAAGCTGCATAACGACCCCGTTACTGCCATTCACTCTGCCACGGCGGAAATGGAGGGCGCCTATGCCTTCTGTATGCTGCTGGAGGGCGAACCGGATACCGTTTACGGGATCCGGCGGGGCAGCCCGCTTATTGCCGCACAGGACGAAGGGGGCAGCTATGTTGCCTCCGACGTACCTGCCATCATTGAATACACCCGCCGGTACTATCTGCTGGAGGAGGAAGAGGTGGTGGTAGCGCATCGCGGAACGCTGCAATTCTACTCGCCGAACGGCACCCCTCTTGAAAAGGAGGCAAAGATCGCCAACTGGTCGGTGGAGCAGGCACAGAAGGGCGGCTACCCCTGCTTTATGCAAAAGGAGATTCACGAGCAGCCCCGTGCCCTTGCCGATACCATTGACGGGCGTATTCGGGACGGCTTTGTGAGCTTTGAGGGCGATGGTCTGCCGGACGGCTTCTTCAAAGATGTAACCAAGCTCTATATTTCTGCCTGCGGCACCGCCATGTACAGCGGCATGGTAGGCAAGGCGATCATTGAAAAGCTGGCACGGCTGCCGGTGGAGGTCGAGGTTGCCAGTGAGCTGCGCTACCGTGATCCCATCTTTACCCCCGGCTGTGCCGCCATAGTGGTCAGCCAAAGCGGCGAGACCGCCGATACGCTGGCGGCGCTGCGGCTCTTTAAGGAAAACCATATCCCCGTGATCGGCATTGTCAATGTGGTCGGCTCCTCGATTGCGCGGGAGGCGGACTACTGCCTGTACACCTATGCGGGGCCGGAGATCGCCGTGGCAAGCACCAAGGCGTACTCGGTTCAGGTGGCAATGATGTATCTTCTGGGCTTTCGCATTGCGGCGGATCAGGGCGCACCGGCAGACTGGTGCCGCCGACAGCTTCCGGAGCTTCTGAATGCCATCAGCTATCTGCCGCGTGTGCTGGCAATGGAGCCGGATTTTTTCCGTTATGCCGAGGAGCTGAAAAACGCCGAGCATCTTTTCTATCTGGGGCGGGGGCTGGATTACTCGCTGGCAATGGAGGGCTCGCTCAAGCTCAAGGAGATCAGCTATATCCACTGTGAGGCATACGCCGCAGGAGAGCTGAAGCACGGTACCATTTCCCTCATCACCGAGGGCACGCCGGTTATTGCTCTGGCAACCCAACGCAAAACGCTGGGCAAGATGATCAGCAATGTCAAGGAGGTTAAAGCGCGCGGCGCCCATGTGCTGCTCATCACGCTGGAGGGGTTGGAGATCGACCCCGACTGCTGCGATGAAATGATCCGGCTGCCGGCGGTAGAGGACGAATATGTCCCGCTGCTGCTGGTGGTCACCCTGCAGTTGATTGCGCTGGGAGCAGCCAATGCCCGTGGCTGCGATGTGGATAAGCCCCGTAACCTTGCCAAAAGCGTAACGGTAGAATAATATAAATATATGCACCCTCCCGCCTCCGGTACCGGAGGTCAGAGGGTGCATTCTCTGCCGTATTAACGGTCTGCATGCAGGGCTTTCATATTAAAATCCCTCCTGCCGGCGGTGACAGGAGGAGATTATTTCATGGGGATCAGGAACGCTTGTCCCTATCGTGGTTGAGCATATCAATGAGAGCGCTGATATCCAAATCATCATTGGCAGGCTCCTGCTCGGTCTGCGGCTCCACCTCGGTGATCTTGTCCTCCGGCACCTCGGCATCGACCGGCGGGGTGGGAATACGGAAGCCGGATTCATGGTCGAAGTTTGTGGCGATCACAACAATGCGGATCTCGTCCTCCAGACTTTCATCAAAGGCAACGCCCCAAATGAGGTTGACATCGGGGTGTGCAGCATCGTGGATCATCTGGGAGGCATTGGTGATATCCTCCAGATCCACATCGGGCGGGACGAGGAAGTTGACGATCACACCGCGTGCGCCGTTGATGGAGGTTTCCAAAAGCGGAGAGGCGATTGCCATGCGGGCGGCTTCCTCTGCCTTATCGGGACCGCTGGCAGCACCAAGACCCATGTGAGCATAGCCGGCGTCCTTCATGATGGAGGTCACATCGGCAAAGTCCAGATTGATGATGCCGGGAATGTTGATCAGATCGGAGATGCTCTGCACTGCCTGCAGCAGCACCTCATCTGCCTTGGCAAAGGCATTGGCAAGGGTGATCTTTTCCTGCGAAATGCTGCGCAGCCGTTCATTGGGAATGACCAGCAGAGCGTCTACATGCTCCTTCAGCCGCTCGATGCCGGCAGTTGCCTGCTCCATGCGCCGCTTACCCTCAAAGGAGAAGGGCTTGGTGACAACGCCGACGGTCAAAATACCCATATCGTGCGCAATACGGGCAATCACGGGAGCCGCACCGGTGCCGGTGCCGCCGCCCATGCCTGCGGTGATATATACCATATCGGCGCCGCGCAGCACCGAGGTGATCTCATCTTCGCTTTCCTCCGCTGCCTTTTCGCCCTTTACGGGGTCGCCGCCGGCGCCCTGCCCGCGGGTCAGCTTATCGCCGATGTGCAGCTTGTAAGAGGCATTGGAAAAGCGCAGGGACTGATTATCGGTATTGACCGAGATAAATTCCACGCTGCTCATGCCGGACTGGATCATGCGATTGACCGCGTTTCCGCCGCCGCCGCCGACACCCAGTACCTTGATTGCAGCCATTTTTTCATAGTCGTTATCCAGCTCTATGTTCATCATCAGCACTATTGCCTCCTGCTTTGTAGTTTTCTCCTCTTTTATCATAACAGAAACGCCCGTAAATTGCAACCCAAATGCACAATAACTGCTACTCTTTTCCTCCCAGCACAGCAAGATATTGTGCATCGGCAATCTGCGTCAGCGGTAAAGCGCGGGTGTAGGCCCGTCCGCTCACCGAAACGTCCAGATAACCGGTAAAATCCGATTTCAGTTCATCATTGATGATTTTTCGTGCTGTCAGCAGCTTGGTGGCAAGGTCGTATTCGCTGCCCAGCCGAAGCTGTATCCTGTTCTGATAGATCGCCTTGTAGCTCTGCTCCGTCCCGATCTCAATGTATCCGATCTCGGAGAGCATATCGGCGTCCTCCAGAGCAGTCCGCACCTTATCCACGCCTGCCAACGCCTTCTGCCACTGCTCCGGCAGCTGTTCGCCCGCCGTATAGCCGGAAAAATCAGCGCCCAGCAAAAGGCAGGTGTATTCCGGCAGCGAGGCGCACTGCTCCAGCACCCTGCCCTCGGCAGAAAGGGTTGTAATCCTTCCCATACTGCCGATGCAGGCATAAATGGTCTCGAACTCATGCAGCTCCAGCTCCAGCGTATCGGGCAGCCGGCGGTGCAGCGTCACGCTTTCGATGTAAGGGCAAAGGGCGGTGATGCGTTCGCTGATCGTTTTTTGGGAAACGGTAAAGAGATTCTGCTCCTCCCCCACCGCCGCAGCCTCAACAATCTCCTCGGCGGCATAACGGCTGCTGCCGGTCACGGTGACATTCACCACCCGGCAGAATACCGAAACGCAGTAAAAACCCACGCCGCACAGAATAGCTGCGAACAGCAGGATAAACACCGCGCGCCGGCGGCGTCTCTGCTGCTGTTTACGGGTCTGCTTGGCAGTCATGGACTTAAAACCTCCTTTGGGGGATTTGATACTTCCGTTAAGGTGATATTCCCACCCAATGCACGCAGCGTCGGCACAAAGTCGGCATAGCCGCGCTCAATATGGGAAACGGCGGTCACGGTGCTTTCTCCCATTGCCGCCAGCGCCGCCAATACCACGGCGGCACCCGCACGCAGATCGGTGCAGGTAAGGGCAGAACCGGAAAGCGGTGCGCCGCATACTACGGCGTGGTTTCCCGCTACGGTGATATCCGCTCCCATACGCCGCAGCTCCTCCACATGTGCCCAACGGCGAGGAAACACCGTTTCGGTCAGGGCTGTGCAGCCGTCTGCTGCGGCGGCAAGGCTCATAAAAACCGCTTGCAGGTCGGTGGGGAAGCCGGGATAAGGCAGCGTTACAAGGCTGCCTGCCCCCATCAATCGTTTTGGCGCCTGCAGGGCAATGCTGCGCTCTTTGGTTTGAATCTGGCACCCCATGCGCCGCAGTACTGCTATGGGCGCCGCAAGGTGACCGGGACAGGTATGTACTATTATACTTCCGCCGGTAATGGCGGCAGCGGCAAGGTAGGTCGCCGCCTCGATGCGGTCGGACAGCACGGTGTGACTGCAGCCGGAAAGCCGTTCTCTCCCCTGCACCAGCAGGCTGCCATCAGGCTGCTGTTCTATCTTTGCGCCGCAGCCTTGCAGGAACCCGATCAGATCGGTGATCTCCGGCTCGGCGGCGGCACCGGACAGTCTGGTCTCCGCCGGAATCCCCGCTGCGGCAATCAGCAGATTTTCGGTGGCGCCCACACTGGGGTACGGCAGCGTGACCGCTGCCCCGTGCAGCCCATAGGGTGCGGTACAGCACAGCATGCCGCTCTCCTCGGTGATCTCCGCACCCATCTGCCGCAGGGCAGCAAGATGCAGGTCGATGGGTCTGCCGCCTAAGGCACAGCCGCCGGGCGCACACAGCGTCACACTGCCGCAGCGCGCCAGCATACCGCCCATAAACAGGATCGAAGAACGCATGGCGCGCATATACTCCGGCGGGATACTGCGGCAGCCCTCGTCCTCACGGGAGAGAAACAGGGTATCCCCCTCTCGCCGCACCGCATAGCCCAGCCCCCGCAGAATGTGGCAGCTCACCGTTACATCGCTGAGGTCGGGGCAGTTTTTGATCTCGACTTCGGGACACAGCACCGTCGCTGCCAATATGGGCAGCACTGCATTTTTTGCGCCGTGTGCCGTAACGGTTCCGGTCAGCCGGTTTCCTCCTGTAATCCGCAGTCCGCGCATAAACGGCATCGCTCCCCCCATTAATTCAGCCCGCAGGCTTTCGGGGGTATTCTATGCCGGAACGCCGAAGGGGGTGAAAGGACAGGGCTTACCGCTTGTTTTTTCGTTCCGCGTACAGCTTTTGCAGCTCATCAGTAATATGCCCGCAGGCATCGGGAACGCCCAGTGCCTTGGCGGCAAGTCCCAGCTCCCGCAGCTTTTCGGGATCGGCGGTCAGCGTGCGGACCGTCTCCACCAGTTTTTCACCGGTCAGCTCTTTTTCCTCAATGACCACGGCGGCGCGGTGGTTTGCCAGCACCATGGCATTGTGGTACTGATGATTCTCCGCCACATTGGGCGAAGGGATCAGTACCGAGGCGCGTCCCACGGCGGTCAGCTCCGCCAGCGTCATGGCGCCCGCACGGGCGATCACCAGATCGGCGGCGGCAAGGCAATCGGGCATATCATGTATGTAGTCCCGAATATCCAGATTGGGGTTATTTTCAAAGGCAACGCCCTTCTGCCGCAGCAGCCGGGGCAAAAGCTCTACGCCGTAGCGTCCGGTGGCATGGATATGGTGCAGTCTGCCCTCCGGCACATGCCACGCCATCAGATCTGCCACCGCCTCGTTTATGGTCTGTGCGCCCAGACTGCCGCCAAAGGAGAGCAGGCATACCTGCTCCGGCAGGACGCCCAAACGGGCACGGGCAGCCTTGCGGTCCGCAGCAAGAATTTCCGGTCGGACGGGATTTCCGGTCACAATGTAATCGGGGCGCGGGGGCAGTGATTTTTCCGCCTCCGGCACTGCAATGAGGAATTTATCGACCTTCTGCGCCACCATACGGTTGGAAACACCGGGCAGGGCGTTTGCCTCGTGGGTCATGCAGGGTATGTGCATGGCAGCCGCAGCCAGCAGGATCGGTGCCGAAATATAGCTGCCGGTCCCCATTACCACGTCGGGGGCAAACTCCCGCAGCAGCTTATTGGCACGGGCACGCGCCGTTGCCAGCAAACAGATGCTTTTTGCATTCAGCTTGATGTTGCTCCATGTCAGACGGCGCTGGATCCCCAGCGAGCGGAACGGGGCAAAACGGAAGCCTGCCCGCGGCACCAGCGTTGCTTCCATGCCGTCGGGGTTGCCCACAAAAAGAATTTCGCAGTCCGGCACCCGCCGGCGCAGTTCGGTTGCCACCGCTATGGCGGGGTTGATATGTCCGGCGGTACCGCCGCAGGCAAACAGGACTTTCATTCGCATACTACTCCTTTTCTACCGTCGATTGGCGGGAGACTGACAGCACAATGCCCATTTCTCCCAGCAGAATGGCAAGCGCCGTACCGCCGTAGGAAAAGAACGGCAGGCTGATGCCGGTGGAGGGCAGCGCATTGGTAACGACCGCCATATTCAGGATCGCCTGCACGCCTACCTGAGCGATAAAGCCGGACACCAGCATAGCGCCGAAGCGCTCCCGCGATAACAATACAATGGAAAAGCCCCGCCAGAACACGAGGGCAAACAGCAGAATAACCACCAGTGCCCCTACAAAGCCCAGCTCCTCGCACAGCACGGAGAATACATAGTCATTCTGCGGCTCCGGCAGGAACAGGTACTTCTGGTGGGAGTTGCCGATGCCGGAGCCCATTAAACCGCCGGAGCCGATGGCATACAGCGATTGCAGGATCTGATAGCCCTTGCCCAGCGGATCGGATTCCGGATTGAGCCAGATGGAAAAGCGCTCCATAAAGCGCTCCCGCAGCATGGGCACCGCCGCGATGATGCCGACTGCGGCGGCAAGCAATCCTGCGCCGGCGGCGATCCATTTTGCAGGCAGACCGCCTACGATCATCATGATCACGCCCATCAGCGTCAGCAGTATCGCTGCGGAAAGATGCGGTTCAAATATAACCAAGCCCACATACACGATAAGAACAACGCCAAACGGCAGCACGCCGTATTTGAATTTCCCCATCTTTTTTTCATTGGAGGTCAAAAGATGGGCAAACAGCAACACCAGCGAAAACTTTGCCAGCTCCGAGGGCTGGAACTGGAAGCTCCCGATGAAGATCCAGCGGTGGGCGTCATTGACCGCCGGCATAAAGAAACACAGAATCAGCAGTATCACCACAGCGGGGAACAAGATCCACGCCAGCTTTCGCCATACGTGGTAATCCATACGGGAAAAGGCGAACATCGCCAGAAGCCCCAATGCCGCCCACGCCAGCTGCCGCACAATGTAGTGGTAGCTGTTGCCCTCACGGTAGTACCCTTGCGCATAGCTGGCGGAAAACATCATAACCAGCCCGAATACCAAAAGCAGCATCACCATTACCAAAAAGGTGAGGTCCACGCTGGTATTCTCATATTTGGGGAACAGGCGGCGGAAGAAGCCCTCCTGCGGTTTTTTTTGCATATGCTTTGTTTTTTTCGCCAAGGCTCTCTCGCCTCCTTTCCGTTATTTTCTAAGTAGTAATCAGATAAACCTAAGCGCCAGAATGCCCAGTGCGCTGCCGATGGCGGTAATGACTGCAAACATCACCACGATCTGCTTTTCGGTGTAGCCGCTCATCTCAAAGTGGTGATGAATAGGGCTCATCTTAAAGATGCGCTTGCCGTGGGTCAGCTTGAAATAGCACCGCTGCAGCACCACCGAGCCGATCTCGATAACATAGATGATGCCAAACAGCACCACAAAGAAGGGCAGTCCGGTACCAAATGCCAGCGCAATGACCATACCGCTCATAAACAGCGAGCCGGTATCGCCCATAAAGACCTTGGCAGGATAGTGGTTCCAGAACAGAAAGCCGATACAGCCGCCGCCCAAAGCGCCCGCCATCACGCCCATTTCGCCCATACCCAGCAGGTAGCAGAAAATGATGTACCCGATGGAAAGCACCAGCGTAACGGAGGAAAGCAGTCCGTCCAGCCCGTCGGTAAAGTTGACGGCATTGGAAAGGGCGATAATGGCAAACATGGCAAACACATAATAGAATACCCCAAAATCATAGGTGCCGATATAGGGAATGGTTACCATGGTGGACTGGGTACCGCTGATGTGCAGCAGCAGCAGATACACCGCGCCGAACAGAATTTGAAGCGCCATCTTCTGCTTTTCAGTCAAGCCCTCATTCTGCTTTTTGACGACCTTCAGGTAGTCGTCGAGGAAGCCGATGGCGCCGAACAGCAGCGCCAGCACCAGCCCGTAGAACATTCTTGCCCGCATCATGCCGGACATCGGGTCGCCCACCGTTTCGGCGTGCAGAAACAGGTAGCCCACCACCGCAGCGATGGGGATCCCGATAATAAACATCAAGCCTCCCATGGTGGGGGTTCCCTGCTTGCCCTGATGCCACTTGGGCCCGATCTCAAGGATAGTCTGCCCAAAATGCAGGCGGCGCAGTACAGGCAGCAGCCAAAAGCCGCCAACAGCGGTTATTACGCTTGCCGTCAGCACGGCAACGATCACAGCGGTCATATTCATGATACACTTCCCTTTTCTGTTATATTATGCGTGGTATTTACGGTAAAATTCGGAGATGACATCTTCCAGCGCCATGCCGTGACTTGCCTTACACCATATCACGTCGCCTCGGTGGGCGGCAGTAATCAGATAATGCGCCAGCTCCTCTTTGGTTTCGAAGTGACGGCTTTCCATTCCGGCTGCTCTTGCCGCGCGGTCGGCGTACTCCGCCAGCGCACCCCATGTCAGCAAAAGGTCGATTCCCTCCGCAGCGCACAGCGTACCGATCTCACGGTGGCTTTCCTCGGCAATACTGCCCAGCTCCAGCATATCCGCCGCCACAAGGATCCTCCTGCCATTACAGGGGAATTGCCCCAGTGTCCTGATCGCCGCCCGCATGGAATCGGGACTGGCATTGTAGCAGTCCTCCACCATGGTAACACCCTCATGCTCTGTCACCTTTTGACGCTGCCCGCTGGGGGTGTAGTTTTTCAGAGCCTCTATGGCGGTCTCGGCGGGAATCCCCATTGCGCGTCCCGCGCCGAATGCCGCCAGTGCATTCAGTATGAGATGCTCGCCGGTACCGGGAATGGTCGCGCGCCAGCTCTGTCCCTCGGCGTGCAGCATAAAGCTGGTGGAAAGCGGCGTTGCGCTGACAATGGTCGCTTTGATCTCCGCACGCTCGCTGTGCAGCCCGTAGCGGACTACATGAAGCCGCGGGATATCAACGGTCTGCAAAAGGTCGTTATCATCACACAGCAGCAGCGTGGCGCCGTCCGGCAGGGCGTCCGCCAGCTCCACCAGCGTGGGGTTGAAGCCGCCGGCATAGTGGAACGGCATGTCCCGCACCAGGGTCACGCCGCTGCGGCGGTCCGGCAGGCGCACCGTCACCGTGGTGCCCTGCCCCTGCCGGGATGACACCACAAGGCTGCCGCCGTGGCCCTGGGCAATGCGGCGGCACAGAGGCAGACCCAGCCCCAGGCCATGGGCCGGCAGGTCCATATGGCTGTGCTGCCACCGGTCAAACAGCTGGGCCTGCTTGTCCTGCGGAATGCCGGAGCCGCTGTCCTTCACCGACAGCAGCACGCAGCCCTGGCCGGAGCGCAGGCACACGTCCACGGTCC
>USBC01000025.1 GCA_900552845.1 uncultured Oscillospiraceae bacterium
CGCGAAGAAAATCGCACTGGACGATGCCGGGGTCAATGTGAAGGTGGTCTTCACGACAGAAGAGCTGGTTGCCGGCGGCATCAAAACGCCTTACTACCGGTTCGTCTTTGCCGATGCGAAAACACAGTGGACATACCGCATTGATGCGGTGCTGGGCATCATTCTGGAGAAGCAGCAGAAAGAGCTCGTGACGGTGGACTTCCTCTCTCTGGAGGAGGCAAAGAAGATCGCCTTAACGGACGCAGGACTTGATGAGGCTGCGCAAAAGATTGTGTTCACCAAGGAGGAGCTGAGCCGCAATCAAGGCAAGCCCTGCTACATTCTGGAGTTCTACACCGCAAAGATGCAGTATACCTACAAGGTGGACGCCAAGGACGGCAGCATCATGGAGGCTTACCACTTCATTCTTCTGGCGGATGCAAAGAAGATTGCGCTGGACGATGCCGGAGTCGATGTAAAGGTGGTCTTTACGACAGAGGAGCTGGTTGCCGGCGGCATCAAGTCGCCCTACTATTACTTCGTCTTCGAAAGCGACTCCGCTCGCTGGACTTACAAAATTGACGCCGTTCTGGGCGGGATCATGGATAAGACCTGCAATAAGATCATTCCCCCTGCCCCGGAATTCATCTCCTTGGAGGAGGCAAAGAAGATCGCCTTAACGGACGCGGGGCTTGATGAGGCTTCGCAAAAAATTGTGTTCACCAAGGAGGAACTGAGCCGTAATCAGGGCAAGCCCTGCTACCTGCTGGAGTTCTACACAGACAAGTGTGCGTATTCTTACAAGGTCGATGCTGTATCCGGTGATATTATCGGGAAGAAAACCGAGTGGCTTTCCCAACGGGAGTCCGAAGCCGTTTCAGGCAGGTCTTAAAATTCCGATTCCAAGCAGCACGGGGGAACTGATCAAAGCATGACTCGATCAAGCCATAGAAAAGGGGGACAGGCTATAAATGCTTGTCCCCTTTTCACGCCACCTCCGCTTGACTTTCCCAAATAAGAGAATACAATAGCATCATGGAGTTATTTTCTGCAAAGAGAATGCCCGGAGCCAATGAAAGGAGAGGCAAGAACACTATGGATCGTTTCACATTTCAAACGCTGGAGTACAAACGCCCCGATCTGGAGGCGCACCGTGAAAAGCTCGTCCGGTGGAAAGGGGCAGTAGAGCAGGCAGAAAGCTATGAGGCGCTGCGCACGCTGATTTTCGAGATGGACCGAGAGGGCTGCGAGCTTTCCACCCAATATTCCATCGCACACATTCGTCACACGCTGGATACCCGTGACGAATTTTACGAAGCCGAGATCAACTATCTGCAAAATACGCTGCCCACGCTCGGCGGCGAAGAGGTGGCGCTCAATGAAGCCATCGCTGCCAGCCGCTTCCGTCCGGACATCGAACGGGAATTCGGCAAGCAGTATTTTGTCTCGATCGACCTGCAAAAGAAGCTGTTCTGCGAGGCCAATATTCCGCTGCGCCAGCAGGAAAGTCGTCTGACCAACGAATACCAGAAGATCATGGCCACAGCCGAGATCCCCTTCGACGGCAAGACCCTGAACCTTTACGGCGTGCAGAAGTATTTTGAGCACCATGACCGTGCGATGCGTGCCGCCGCTGTCCGTGCCTACGCCAAATTCTATGAGAAGAACGAGCCGCGTCTGGAGGAGATCTGGGACGAGCTGATCCGTATCCGCAACGAAATGGGCAGAAATCTCGGGTATGAGAATTACATTCCGGTCGGTTATCTGGAGCAAGGCCGCACCGACTACGGTGAAAAAGAAGTCGCCTCCTTCCGGGAGCAGGTGCGCACCTTCCTTGTGCCGCTGTGCCAAAAGCTCTATGCTGCACAGGCTAAGCGTCTCGGCATCGATCATGTCATGTGGTATGATGAAAAGATGGTATTCCCGGACGGCAACGCCGAACCGGCGGGCGATGACGCCTTCATGGTAAAGACTGCGCAGAAAATGTACCACGAGATCAGCCCGGAGACCGGCGAGTTCATCGACTTTATGATCGAGCACGAGATGATGGACCTGCAGAATAAGCCGGGCAAGGCCTCCACCGGCTACATGACCAGCCTGCCCAGCCTCAAGGCGCCCTTTGTGTTCTCCTGCTTCAACCATACCATCTTTGATATGCAGGTCATGACCCACGAGCTGGGGCACGCCTTTGCCGGCTACATGGCCATGCGCAGCCAGCCCATCTCGGATTATTACCACGAATCCACCGACATTGCGGAGATCCACTCCATGTCGATGGAGCAGTTCGCCTACCCCTATGCCGAGTGGTTCTTCGGCGATCAGGCGGATAAATTCCGCTTTGCCCACCTGCAGGAGGCTCTCACCTTTGTGCCCTTCGGCGTGGCGGTCGATGAGTTCCAGCACATCTGCTACGCCCACCCCGAAATGACCCCGAAGGAGCGCACCTACCAGTGGCATCTGCTGGAGGAAAAGTATATGCCGTGGCGCAAGTACGAAAACGATGAGTTCATGCAGCGGGGCGGCTATTGGTACCACAAGCTGCACATCTATCTCTATCCGTTCTACTACATCAATTACACCCTCACCACCATGGGCGCAATGGAATTTAAGAAAAAGTACGCCGAGGATAAAGCTGCCGCATGGCAGGACTACCTCAATCTCTGCAAGAGCGGCGGCAGCCGCAGCTATCTGGAAACGCTGCGCTATGCCAATCTCTCGGTCCCCTTCGAGGCAGGCTCCGTCGAGCGCGCCTGCGGCTATGCGGAGAACATTCTGCTGGAGCAGCTCAAGGAGCAGGAGCAGAAAGTGTGATAGGGCTGTATGAGGCATTCGGCTTTTGTCGGCAGCGTGCGTTCCCCTTTTTTCACTGACAATCGCCGCATCGGATGGGGCAGGATTCTTTGCAGCGGGCTGATATACTGTTTTTTCATCAAACCTTAAGCCGCTCTTAAATCTGCTGTGGTTTACAAATCCGTCACCGGCGTGGTATAATAGAAAAAAAGGTTCAAGGAGGTCCACTATGAAATTTATCCGAAAGCTCATCTCCATGATTGCTGGGGCAGCGGCAGTTCTTGTTGTCCTTTCTTTGCTGGCGCAGTGGCTCTCCTGCGGACATGAGGGGCACCGGTACCTGTGCAGCCGCGAGCTGACTGATGAGGAATAAAGGCACACGATCCAACATATAACGGGCGGCAGGGAACTTCCCTGCCGTCTTTGCATACCCCGATCTTTCTGCCGCATAAAATGGCAGAGAAAAAAGGAGGGGTGCGAACGATGAAAAAAGTTGCTGCTGTACTGACAGCCCTTCTGCTGCTGGGGCAGCCGGCCGCCGCCGAATGCCTGATCACCGGAGAGGCATACCGGATTGGTGCTTCTGCCGCCGTTGTGATCGATGCGGAAAGCGGCGAGGTACTGTTCGCACAGGAGCCTCACCGCCGGCTGCCGATGGCAAGCACCACCAAAATCATGACCGCATGGCTGGCGCTGGAGCAGCCGGACTTATATCAGGAATTCACGGTAGATGCAAACGCCATCCAGGTGGAGGGCTCCAGTATGGGGCTGCAGGCGGGCGATACTGTCACCCTGTATGCCCTTGCCGTGGGCATGCTGCTGGCAAGCGGCAACGATGCCGCCGGCGGCGCAGCAGTACGCATCTGCGGAAGCACGCAAGCCTTCGCCAAGGAAATGAACCGTCGTGGCTCCTCCCTCGGTATGAACAATACCAACTTTGTAACCCCCAGCGGATTAGATGCAGACGAGCATTATTCCACCGCCTATGATATGGCGCTGCTGGCGCGTGCAGCATTGCAAAATCCGCTTTTTGCCGAAATTGCCGCCAGCCGCCGCATGACGGTGCGCTATGGGCAGCCCCCTTATGACCACCGCCTGATGAATCACAACCGGCTGCTCTCCCTTTACGAAAACACCATCGGGGTCAAAACCGGCTTTACCAAAAAAGCCGGACGGTGTCTTGTTTCGGCTGCACAGCAGGACGGTGTACGGCTGATCTGCGTGACGCTGAACTGCCCCGATGATTGGAACACCCACATGACGCTGTACGAGCGGTATTTTTCCTTGACCGAAAGCCGCCCGCTGATAATGGATTCGATCACACTGCCGGTGGTGGGCGGTGCCCAAACGGTACTGCGGGCAACCGTACAGGGGCAGCCGACCTATACCGCCATCAAGGGGGCAGAATGGGATATCGTCCGGACAGTTTATCTTGATCGTGCCTTCTGCTATGCACCGGTAGCCGCCGGTCAGCGGTTGGGACAGGTGGTATGGACCCGCCGCGGACGGGTCATTGGCACTGCGCTGCTGACAGCGGCAGCAGATGTGCCGGCAGCGGAGCACCCCCATGCATGGTGGCAGTTCTGGAAGAAGGGTTGATAAGCCGTCAGCCCTCATTGCAAGGTGCGCCTTTTTGTCCCGGCAGCATATCTTATGCGCCCTATATCGTGCAAAAGACGGGAGCCTTCGGCTCCCGTCTTTTGCTGTTCGCTGTCTATTCAAATACCCATGAGTTGTTTTTTCTTCGCGGCAAATTCCTCCTCGGTGATGATACCGGCGTCCAACAGCTCCTTATACTTTTTGATCTCCGCCACGGCATCGGTAGCGGGCTGCGCTGCCACCGCTGCCGCCGCTGCGCCTGCTGTGGGGGCTTTGGGTGCTTCACCCGCCTGCGGGAATGCCACACGCATCAATGCCTCTGCCAGATTTTCCATCTGCTGCACCTGCTCATTGTATTCCATGCGGTACTGGGTAAGATCCGGCAGATCCCCGATCAGAACAGGACCGGTTCGGTCAAATTCAATCAACTTCCAGTAGGGGTGATCAAAATACAGCTTGATGTAGAATTTTTTGAATGGCTCCGGAATATCAATGCGGTCATAGGTAGTGCGGCTGGTATCCCGGTTGGTAAGGCGGTCCAGGGATTCCTGCATCTGTCTTTGGATCAGCATTTGATTGACCTGCGGCAGCAGCTCATCAATACGCTTGGGTACGCTGCTTTCGCGGCGGACCAAGCCCTTTGCGCTTCCCTCCAGCACAGCAAACCCGTCCTCGCTGATGGTAAAGGACTTTAGCTCGCTGCCGTGAAATATCGTCCTATCCAGGCTTTTATCCATGCAGAACAGGCAGTGTTGGTAATCGAACACCATCTTGGTGCCGAAGAAGCCGAAGTCAATGGTCTGGGAGACCACGAACTGCTCCTTGAGCGCCTGATTTTGCGCACGGAAGTCCCGATACTTCAAGAACTGATCCATTGTAAAATTACAGCCGTCCTGTACATCAACCACACCGTGGCAGTCGTCACAGATATAGTTCCCCTCTATCTTCCACGGCAACAGTCCCTTTACCTTTCCGCCGCAGATGGCGCAGGGCTCTCTTTTGCTCAATAAACCCATAAAATCTCCTCCAGACACACTTTTTGGCGCCGCTCAAACGGGCGCTCTTATCCTGCTTTATTGTAGCAGATTGCAACGCCTTATTACGGCCTACTGCGTGAAGCGCACCTTTTAGGGAATAAAATGCAGAATTCTTCCATGAAAAGGGAGCTCCGCAAAAAACGGAGTCCCCTTATACTATGGTTTTCGGTACGATGGGCTGTTTGACGACCTGTTCGAGCGTTATACCACCGCCCACACACTGGAAAAGGTGAAAACCACCAATATGGGTACCCTATATGAGCTGCACTACCGCATCAATCTGCGGCAGGAGCCGGTCTCCAAATCATTTTTGGACGAGCTGCGCTGCCGCAACGGGAACCTGACCATCGTCTGCTGCCGTGAGGAAACCCACGAAAGCCTTTGACAGCACAAAATCGGAGCCGCAAAAAGCAGAAGGTTCTTCTGATTTTTACGGCTCCACTTTAATCGCTTGGTCAGTTCGGCTCTCTCATGCGGTATCCCACACCGATCTCCGTGAGGATATACTGCGGCTCGGCAGGGTTCTGCTCCAGCTTGCGGCGGATATTTGCCATATTGACCCGCAGAAGCTGGCTGTTGCCGCCCGCAGCGTCGCCCCACATCGCCTCGCTGATGCGGTCATAGGTCAGCACCTTGCCTGCGCTGCGGCTTAAAAGCTCGACCAGACGGTATTCATTGGCGGTCAAATGCACCGGCTGTCCCGCCAGTGTCACCCGATGCTTGTCATAATCAATGGTCAGATCGCCGGTGGTAAAGGCAGCGGTATTCTGCACAGGACTGGCACGGCGCAGCGCCGCACGAATGCGCGCCAGCAGTTCCGGCGAGCCAAACGGCTTGGTGATGTAATCATCGGCGCCGCTATCCAGCGCCGCCACCTTTTCCTTTTCCTCGGTGCGGGCGGAAACTACGATCACCGGCAGCCTGTGCTGTTGTCGCAGCTCCCGCAGCAAATCCAAGCCATCGGCGTCCGGCAGCCCCAGATCCAGCAGCAGCACGTTGAATTCTGTCTTTTCCAGCGCTGTGCGTGCCTGCGCCGCACAGGTAGCGACCTCTACAATGTAGCCGTCGCCCTCCAGCACAGTCTTCATGAAGTTACTGATACAAAACTCGTCCTCTACAATCAAGATCTTATTCAACGCTTTCGTCCTCCTCTATCGGCAAAGTGATGCAGAAGCAGGCTCCTCCCTGCGGACGGTTGGCGGCGGAGATCTGTCCGCCGTGCGCATTTACTATGGTGCGGCACACCGTCAAACCAATCCCCATATTGCGCCGGTCGCTGCCCGTCTGCTCGGATCGGGTGCGTATCCCGTCAAATACATTTTCCATGTGGTGGCTGTCCAATCCCACACCGTTATCCTCTACCCGTATCTCCGCCTTATTATTGCTGCGGCAGGCTGTCAGCAGAATGCACGTCGCATTTTTCCCATGCAGAGCGGCATTTTCCAAAAGGTTCAGCAGCACCTGCTCCATCAGCGTAGCGTCCATCGGCACCATCAGCAGCTCGTCCGGAGCCTTTACCTTTACCGAAAAATCCGGATAGCGCCTGCGGAATTTGGCGGCGGCGCTCGCCATAATCTCCTCCACCGCCTCGGGCTGGGTAATCAGTCTTGTTTCGCCGTCGCCGTTCAGCCGGGTGATGGTCAGCATGTTTTCCACCATGTGGATCAGCCAGTTGGCTTCCTCCTCGGCATTGTGCAGCAGCTCCCGCTGTTTTTCCTGCGGCAGGGTTTCCTGCTGCTCCAAAACGGTATTGATGGCGCCGGAGATCGCCGTCAGCGGTGTGCGCAAATCATGGCTGACTGCGCGCAGCAGGTTGCCGCGGGTGCGTTCCTTTTCGTTTTCCGCCCGCAGGCGCTGCTGGTCACGGCTGCGCACCGTCATGGTTCCGGTAAGAATTCCTACCGCAAACAAGGTCACAAAGGTAATGGGATACCCCGGCCCCGAAAAGCTCAGCTCTGAGTACGGTTCGGTAAAAAAATAATTGACCACGAACACCGAAAGCAGCGATCCCAAAAGGCTCCACAAATAGCCGTCGGTAAAAAAGCCGGTGAGAAAGACCGCCAGTACAAAGATGACCGGTGCGGTGTCCTCAACGTAACCCAGCCGCCCAAGGTACAAACAGATGAGCAGCGCCGAAAGATGCAGCAGCAGCATCGTTATGGCGTCCTGTTCCCATTTGGTATAGGTCTCATCTCGCTCGATCGGCTGCATACGGGCTTCCCCTCCCCTCTCACTTTAAGATAATCATACCATTTTATGTCCTCTTTGCAAAGTCCCCCTGCCGCAAAAATTCCCCACGAGTAAAACTCATGGGGAAGCGCTATTCTATTTGCCGAGATATGCTTCGCGGATCACCGGATTTTCCAGAAGCTCGCATCCGGCGCCCTCCAGAATGATTTCGCCGGTCTCCATTACATAGCCCTTATCGGCGGTATGCAGCGCCATATTGGCGTTCTGCTCAATCAGCAGGATCGTAACGCCCTGCTTGTTGATTTCCTTTATGATCTGGAAAATATCCCGCACGATCAGCGGTGCCAAGCCCAGCGATGGTTCGTCCATCATCATCAGCTTGGGACGGCTCATCAGCGCACGGGCAACCGCCAGCATCTGCTGCTCGCCGCCGGAAAGCGTACCGGCAAGCTGCCAGTGGCGTTCCTTCAGACGGGGGAACAGCTCATAGCACCATTCTATATCATTATCCAGCTTTTCCCGCCGCAGATAGGCGCCGATCTTCATGTTCTCCAGCACCGTCATATCGGGAAAGACCCGTCGTCCCTCCGGCACCAGTGTGATGCCGCGCTTGACGATCTCATCGCTGGGCTTTCCCAAAAGCTCCTCGCCATTATAGGTGATGGAGCCTGCCTGCGCCTTGACCTGACCGGCAATGGTTCGCAGCGTGGTGGATTTTCCGGCGCCGTTGGCGCCTACCAGCGTGACAATGCTGCCGTCCGGCACCTCAAAGGAGATGTTCTTGACCGCGCGGATCCCGCCATAATTAACCTGCAGCTCCTGTACCTTAAGCATCGAGATCCACCCCCAAATACGCTTCTATGACCCGCTGATCCATCTGCACCGCCTCGGGGATTCCCTCGGCGATCAGCTTGCCGAATTCCAGCACATAGATCCGGTCAGAAATATCCATAACAAGGTTCATATGGTGCTCAATGAGCAGAATGCTGAGATGAAATTCTTCCCGGATCTCGCGGATAAATCCGGTCAGTTCCGCAGTTTCCTGCGGGTTCATGCCCGCTGCAGGTTCGTCCAGAATCAGCAGCCGCGGGTCTGTTGCCAGCGCACGGGCAATCTCCAGCTTGCGCTGCTGACCATAGGGCAGATTGCTGGCGGTCTCGTCCTTCAGCTCCTTCAGCCCCACAATCTCCAGCAGCTCCATTGCTTCGCGGCGCATACGGGCTTCTTCTTTGCAGTTCAAATGAAGCGCCGCTGCGAAAAAGCCGCCCTTGGCGTGCATGTGCTTGGCAATCAGGACATTTTCAAAAACCGTCAGGTTGCCGAACAACCGAATATTCTGGAAGGTGCGTGCCAGTCCCATTTTGGTGATCTGGTCCGGCGTTTTGCGCAGCGCAGGCTTATCCGCAAATTTCTCGGCATCGCTGCCCAGATATTCCCGCTTGCTGCGTCCGGTGGGGTGCTCCCTAAGGTACGGCTTGCCATCAAGGTACAGGCAACCGTTGGTGGGGGCATATACCCCTGTTACCACATTGAATGCCGTTGTCTTCCCTGCGCCGTTCGGCCCGATCAGCGCAACGATTTCCCCCTCCCGCACTTCCATGGAAAGGTCGTCCACGGCAACTACGCCGCCGAATTGCATTGTGACATTTTCCAGCTTCAGAACGGAGTTACTCATGAACCGCACCGCCTTTCACTGTTTTTTTGCCGGCAGACAGATTTTTCAGGGATCTGCCGATCTTTCCGAAAAAAGCAAAGATGGCGTCCCAACTGAATTCCCTTGTACCCATTAAGCCCTGCCGGTAGAACAGCACAATGACCATAATGACCACCGAGAACACCACCATACGGAAGCCGTGTCCCAGCAGCGGAACCTTAAAGGTGCCGATGACGGTGGGGTTATCCAAAAAGCGCAGCCACCATTCGCTGCATGCCACATACAAAAAGGAACCGAGAATGGAGCCGGTAATGGAACCGATACCGCCGATCACAACGATGAGCAGGATCTCATAGGTCATAGCGGTGGTAAAGTTCTTGGCGTGGGCATTAAACTGGAACATGGCAAGCAGGGCGCCGCCGATGCCGGCGAAAAAGCTGCTGGTGCAGAAGGACAGCATCTTGTGCTTCATCAGGTTGATGCCCATTGCCTCCGCTGCGATCTCGTCCTCACGAATCGCCTTGAACGCCCGCCCATAGGTGGAGTTGATCAGCAGCACAATGAGGGCAATGCAGATGCCGGAAACGATGAACGGGAACAAAATGCTGTTGTAGCCGGTGAATTTCCGCAGGATATTGGAGGCGTTGGTCAAAGGGCCCAGCTTCTCCCACTGGATCACCGCACGAATGATCTCGGCAAAGCCGAGGGTGGCAATTGCCAGATAGTCGCTCTTCAGCCTCAGTACCGGCGCCCCGATGAGGGCGGCAAAGGCCGCTGCCACCAGACCTGCTATCACCAGCGCGGGGATCTGCGGCATCTGGAACTGCACGATGCCGCCGTCAAAGTACTGGTAAACATTGATGCGCTGCGCCACCGGAATGGTGAGTATCGCATAGGTGTAGGCGCCCAGCAGCATAAAGCCCGCCTGCCCCAGGCTGAACAGTCCGGTAAAGCCGTTTAAGAGGTTCATGGAGACGACCAGCAATGCATAAATAGCGCCCTTTTGCAGCACCGTGGAAAGCATCGAGCTTTTTAAGGGGCTGTTATCAATATATAGCAGCAGCACCAGCAGCACTGCGGCAAGAAGGAGGGAGCAGAGCAGGTTGCGTATTTTTTTGTTTTTCATCGTTTACACCTTCTCCTTCAGTTTCTCTCCGAACAGACCGTTAGGCTTGATGAGAAGAATAATGATCAGCAGCGCAAAGGTAAAGGCATTGCTGAAGATGGATATGCTCTGATTGGATTTGATGAATGTCTCGCAGATACCGATGATGTAGGAACCGATGACTGCGCCGGGCACCGAGCCGATGCCGCCGAACACCGCCGCTACAAAGGATTTCAGTCCCGGCATAGCGCCGATGGTGGGACTGACCTGCCCGATGTAGCTGAAATACAAGATGGAGCCGACCGCCGCAAGGAAGGAGCCGATCACAAAGGTGATGGAAATGATCCGGTCGATGCGAATGCCCATCAGCTGCGCTGTATCAAAGTCCTTCGCTACTGCGCGCATCGCCATACCCATCTTGGTGTGCTTGATCACGACGACCAGCGCGATGACCAGCAGGATCGTCAGCACCGGGGTCAGAATCGCCAGCCGGCGCACGGTAATTCCGCCAATCTGGATTTCGGTTCGCAGCCACGGAATATTGGGGTATGCCTGTGCCAAACCGCCGGTGACATAGGTGGAAAGATTCTGCAGCAGGTAGGAAACACCGATGGCGGAGATCATAACCGACATTCTGGGGGCGGAGCGCAGCGGCTTATATGCCACCTTTTCAATCATCACGCCCAGCACCACTGTCAAAATCAGCGTCAGGATCAAGCCGACGGCAATGCTGCCGGCACCCAAAAAGCCGCTGCTCCAGCTTGTGATATAGATCATAATGAAGCCCGCAACCATAAACATATCGCCGTGGGCAAAGTTGATAAGACGCAGGATCCCATAAACCATTGTGTAGCCGATGGCGATAAGCGCATACAGACTGCCGATGGTCAGTCCTGATATAAGGATCTGGGCGTAGTAGGTAAAGTCATGCATATTACTGCCTCCATAAATAAAGGATCTGCCGAAAAAAGGTCCTGCGGTCCCCTTTGCCGGGGTTCTCACGTATCAAAGTCAAAGCCCCCGCAAAGAGCGCCGCTGTAAACGGCGGCAAGCGCAGCGAGGAGGAAAGCCAGAAGGCTCCCCCTCGCCGCGCAGCCAAAGCATTTTGTCATGCTGCCACAGCTTGTATCTGATCGTTACTGCTCAATCTTAACGGAATCGGCAAAGACAAAGCCCTCGGTCGTGGCGGTCTTAATGATGGCGTAGCCCTTCACTGCATCGCCGTTCTCATCGAACTTCAGGTCGCCGGTCACCAAGCCGGGAACATCCAGTGCGGCAAGCGCGTTACGCAGGGTCTCGCCGTCGGTGGACTGCGCCTTCTCCAGTGCGTAGTAGATCGCCATGTAAGCGTCGTAGCCGCAAGCGGTCACGGCGGAGATCTCCTCACTGTTGGAGTTATCGGTCAGGCGGGCGGAATCCTCCTTCAGCCAAGCCTTAAAGCCCTCAGCAAAGGCATTGGCAGCAGGGTTGGTGTCGTCGCCCTCAATAAAGAAGGTAGAGAAGTAAACACCGTCAATGGAGGCGCCTGCCTCAACAACACGCTGAATGATGGAAACATCGTCCCAGGTATCGGAGGCGAGAATGCAGCCGTTGATGCCGGCTTCACGCGCCTGCTTGATAATGAAGGGAGCAGTCTCGATGGAGGTGGGGGCAAAGATTGCCTCGATGCCCTGAGAAGCCAGGCTTGCCATGGTGCCGGAGAAGTCGGTCTCGCCGGTCTGGAAGTTGACCTCAACGATCTCGCCGCCCAGCGCCTCAAACGCCTTTACAAAATAGGTGCCCAGACCGGCGGAGTAGTCGTCACCGGCCTCGGTAATGACAGCAGCCTTGGTCACGCCCTGCTTTTTAGCAAACTGGGCGTCGGCTACGCTCTGGAACGGGTCAATGAAGCAGACGCGGAAGTAGTAGTCATTGCCCTGAGTAACCTGCGGGTTGGTGCAGGAGGTGCCGATCGCGGGGATCTTGGCCTGCTCAAAGTAGGGGCCACCGGCAATCGCACAGCTGGAGCCGTAGGTGCCGAGAACGGCGGCAACGCCCTTGGAAACCAGCTGCTGGGCAGCGGTGGGCGCCTTGGAGGAGTCGGACTGGTTATCGGCATAGGTCAGCTCGATCTTGTATTCTTCCCCGTTAATGGTAACGGTGGGATACAAAGAATGAGCGTACTGGATTCCGAGGATCTCCTTCTTGCCGCCGGCGCCGTTCTGCCCGGAGGTGGGTTCAAACACACCGATGGTGATGACTTTTTCATCGGTGGTGGGGGGGTTCTTCTCGCCGCCGCAGGCTACCATGGAAAGGACCATGACCATGCAAAGCAGAATTGCGATTAGTTTTTTCATCGTTTATTCCTCCTTATGGAATATTGAGTTTTTACCTCCGACGGCATACACTTGTGCGCCATAGAAAGATATTAGTAGTATTATAGCAACCGAATTCCCTCTTGCCTACTATTTTTTTCATGCATTTTCGTCGGGTTGCTTATTGAAAAGCATTTCTCTTGTGCATTTTGACGGCTCATTTTTGCAAGCCGTCCTTCATTTCGCTAAAGTGTTTTTTACTGTGTTTGTTTTTTACTCCTTTGTGTGCGCCAATGAGCGACACGCCGCTTCCCGCAAAATTTATTTTTGTGCAATTTATCGTGTTCCTTTCCTGCATTTTGCGTGCATTGACGAACCTGTTTTCTTGTGTTACCATATAAACAGGCCTTATTAAGAAAAGGCAGTACCATCTATCAGGAGGAATTTACTATGAGCAAAATTCAGAAAATCTATGATTATCTCAAAGAATGCAACGGCTTTTTCTTTGCAAGCTGCGATGGCGATAAGCCCCGCGTGCGCCCCTTCGGCTTTATGATGATTTATGAGAATAAGCTGTACTTCGGCATGGGCACCCATAAGGAAAGCTATAAGCAGGTCAAGGCAAATCCCAATATCGAGATCTGCGCCATGAACCCCGACGGCAGCTTTATCCGCGTCAAGGGCGTTGCTAACTTTGATATGCGTCCCGAGGTACAGGCGCATATGTTTGAGGTCTCTCCCAGCCTGCGCAAGCTGTATAACGAGCAGACCGGTCAGGTTCAGGCGACCTTCTATCTCACCGATATCGTTGCCGAAACCAGCAAGGATAATGTTTTCACCCCCATCACCGATTGATTTCCCGTCATACCCACTCTACTGTAAAAAAAGCGGCTGTCTCAAAATGAGGCAGCCCCTTTTTTACCAAATGCGCCGTAAAGCCCCTCGCTTTAGCCATGGGGATATAGGGCGCAAATATGTTGTTTTCAACGACCGTATTCGAACATATGTTTGCGTTCATTCCATTTTCCGATATAATCAGAGCAGAAAAGAGGCGAAGCAACCATGAATCTCACAGTACAGCTCAAGCTCCAGCCAACTAAAGAACAGGACCAGTGGTTGACCGCCACAGCAACAGCGTATCGGGATTGGCGTCCCGTGCCGGTCGGTGTGGAAATAAATACAACTATTCACTTATTGCCATAAGCTTAGATGCCAGATTATAATCCACTATAAGAACATTGGCCAGCTTTCCCTGGAGCACCGCCTTGAGAGAATATCCTTTATGAGTGCCGGAAGCAACTATTATTTTTTTAGGAATTCGTCTATATACATCTAAATCGATTGCAAGCGTTCTCTTTGACAGCTCATGGCAGCACTCGTTGCCGTCCTTATCCAGGAAGCGCAGCATGATATCGGCGTAAGGTTTATATTCCATCAGCATATTAAAATCTTCTTCGGACAAATAGGAAAGCTGAGATAAAGGAGAGGTCTGCTCAGGATAAAAAGAACCTATACCACTGACAGAAATGCTTATTTTGTTATAAATTGAGAAAAGTCTGGCAAGCTCTTCTGTCTTTTTAAGTTTTTCAACATCTTCCTCCGATGAGAGCAGCCCTTGAGCTTCCGTCGCATATTTTGAACCTCCATAAGCCATAGCGATACGATTTACCAGAGAATTAACCTCCAGTTTACTGTTACAGCTCGTTATAGATCCATGAAGCGTTATAAAAGAAGTGTTTTTCTTCCGGCAAGGATTGAGATACTGGATAAGTTCATACATAGTGCCTCCCCAGGCAATCCCCAAAATATCTCCCGGTACAATGCTTCGTTCAAGATATCTGGCACCCTCAAGAGCGACCGCTCTTTTAACCTCTATAGGAGACGCTTCATATAAAGTACCTGTCGGCACAACAATAATTTCATCAAGATCAAACTTTTCTTCCAGGCATGATTCCAGATGGATGCACTCTTTGATTTCATCTGGCATATCAAATCGTATGATTTTCTCATCACGGGCTCTCTTTAAAAGTCTCGAAACCGTAGGCGGTGAGATATTCAGTATTTCGGAAATCTCTTTCTGAGACATATGGTCACTATAATACATTTTTGCTACCTTTATTACAAGGCATATGGATTGATTGTAAACTTCGCCCTGCATCGCTTTCGACACCTCCCTGCTTTTATGTGACCAAATAAACGCCGGGTTCATCAGAATTATAATGAAATGAATTCCGGCTCCATTTTATTATAAACCGCAAGATATTTTATCCCTGATGAGCGTGCCAAATCTACCGCTTTGTCAAAATTGTTTCCCACGGCTTGCTTCATGTGAGCATCTGATCCGATCGTGACATACTGTCCGCCAAGCTCCGCGTACCGTTTAAGCCATTTGCACTCAGGAACTGCACCGTTTGGAAGCAGCCATGATGCTGTATTGATTTCCAGGCATTTTCCGTGAGAAATAATATATTTTAAGAGTTCATCAATCTCACTGGCAGCATATTCGTACTTAAATTCTTTGTAAGGAAAATCCGGAATTATCCTGCATGCAGGCTTTATGGGCAGGTCTATATGTCCTACACTATTATACACCAAGTCGCTGGTTTTTTCTAGAGATTGCAATAATACCACTATATATTTTTTGCAAAAATCCTGAAAACGATCATTTTCATAGAAGGATGAATTAAATACATTTATATTTTCAATTCTGTGAGCAGATGCAATTACAAAATCAAAGGAGTGGCTATTTACAATTTCCATTGTTCTGTCCAAATCGCGGTCCGAACAGGAAATACCTATTTCCGCTCCTATTTTTATCTTAATTTGTTTGTACTTCTCTTGGAATTCCCTTATATCATTCATGTAACGGTCTATGTCCATCTCACGATAGTTCCAGTCAGAAAAGCCAAGCTCTATATGATCGGTAAAACATATCTCATCTATCCCTTTGCTGATCGCTGATAGAATTTGGTTTTCCGGGGGCTCGCCGCAATCGGGAGAATGAGAAGAATGCAAGTGATAATCTACATAATACATAAAATCCTCCTTTATAACATGCCGACTACACAATAAGACCACTATATAAGTATAACATTTTTTAAGAAGCGCTTTAATATTGAAAATTATTTCTTTAATAATTACACATGATTTGCATTCGTAATATTGGCATATTATATTGAAAGAATTTTTTATATACTCAAATAGCAAAGTCTATTTTATCATAAATATGGGAAGAAACAAATGATCAGGTAAGATGTGCCATATCAAATAGCTTCTGCTATTAATTTGCCCATCTGCATGGTCAAATAAAAAACATAGGAGGTAAAAAAATGGCTAAGCATTATACCAGAAATGAAGTTGTGGAGAGATTCAAAAAGACAATTGAAACAGGAAGTCCTGTAGTAATTGCAGGCGCGGGAACCGGTATCTCAGGAAAATTTGCTGAAAGAGGCGGAGCAGATTTAATAGGTGTTTACAACTCGGGCCTCTATCGTATGGATGGTAACGGTTCCCTTGCAGGTCTTATGCCTTACGGCAATGCTAATGATATCGTATTGCAGCTTGCAAACAGAGTGTTCCCTCAGATTAAAGAAGCTCCGATGATCGCCGGTATCTGCGGAAGCGATCCAACACGCGTGATGGAAGCGTTTTTGAAAGATTTGATCAACATCGGGTTTTCTGCTGTAATGAACTTTCCTACCGTTGGTCTTATCGATGGGAGATATCGTAAAGAGCTCGAAGACACGGGGATGGGCTACGGCAAAGAAATCGAGACTCTTATCAAAGCAAAAGAGCTTGGGCTTTTCACAATCGGTTATGCATTTAATGAAGAAGAGGCTGCAATGGTCGGTAACGCAGGACTTGATGTAATGATCTGCCATATGGGTCTTACAACAGGTGGCGCTATCGGTTCCAAATACTCCGAGGAAGTATCTCTTGAGAAATGTGCAGATCTTATCAACAGAATGACTGCAGCAGCTAAAAAAGGAAATCCTGACATTATGATTTTTGC
>USBC01000026.1 GCA_900552845.1 uncultured Oscillospiraceae bacterium
CGTTTTTGAGGGATAATTGGCAGAGTGCCGGACGCATCGGTCTTCACCCTGTGGAGATTCCTCTTTCGGAAGTTCGTATTTCTGCCGCCGATGGTAAAACAATACGGGATACTGTAGCCTCGCTTCGATTGGACGCAGTCCTTGGCAGCGGCTTTTCACTCAGCCGCGGGCGCGCCTCGGAGCTGATTGCCGCCGGACGGGTCAGCCTGAACGGCTGTGAGTGCCTGAAGCCAGACCGTCTGCTTGCGCAGGGGGATATCCTTTCGGTGCGCGGGCAGGGCAGACTCATTCTGCGGGAGGTCGGAGGCCTTTCTAAAAAGGGACGATTCTATATCACCGTGGAACGGTTCGGCGGATCAAACAGGAGTTAATAATTCAAAAAGAAAAGGACGCACATCGTACATCAAACGATAGGGGGCGTCCTTTTTGATGAAACCGAAAGAAAGTATATTACGGCTGGGGTTTACCTTTGCCGGCTGCTATCTGGGGGCTGGCTATGTTTCCGGCCAGGAGCTGTGGCAGTTTTTTGGTTGCTTTGGCTGGAAGGGGATCGGAGGCTTACTGCTGGCAGTGGCGCTTTCCTTTTTCTTTGGCGTTTTACTGCTGCGGCTGGTGCAGCGTACCGGCTGCGACCAAACCGATGCCCTTGTGATCCATCGTCCGCTTCCGCTTCTGCGCGGCGCCGTTGGGTTGTTGCAGCTTTTCCTTCTTTTCGGGCTTTTGGTCATCATGACAGCGGGGGTGAGTGCGCTTGCCGCGCAGCTATTTGTCCCTTCTGTCTTTTGGAGCGCAGCGTTTTCCGTTACAATTTCTTGTCTTTCACTTTCCGGCACCTCTGGTATGATGCGGGTCTTTTCTGCCGTAGTGCCGCTTTTGGTGATCTGCTCGGTCATGGTCAGTGCTTTCACACTTCGCCGCTATGCATGGCAGTTTGCCATCACGGCTTCCCCTGAGAGAAACCCGCTCCTTGGGAATTGGGCGGTCGCAGCCATTCTTTTTTTTAGCTATAATCTTTTTTCTTCGGTTGGTATTCTGGCGCCGGTCGGTAAAGTGACCCCACCCAAAACCGTCTGGCGAGGGGTGCTTCTCGGCTGTATAATGCTTTTTTCCATCGCCCTCGGCATCGTACTTACCCTGCAGGCTTCTCCCGCAGCCGCAGCCGAACCGCTTCCCATGCTTTCTGTTGCAAAAACACTTGGAAAAGGTTGGTGCGGCATTTATGCCTTGCTGCTTTTCGGCGCAATGTTCGGTACGGCTCTTTCCTGCGCAGTTGCGCTGCGCCACTACTGCACTGCACATGCTCCTCGCCTTACCACTCACTCCGGCTCGTTTGTATTTTTTCTTGCAGCTCTTTCGTGGGGGTGCAGTATGTTTGGCTTTGGGGAACTGATCGGTACCGTTTATCCCGCTTGCGGTGCATTGGGCGCCCTTGCCATGCTGGGACTTTTACATCACAGCATCACCCTTTTCCATGGCAGATAATAACATCATTGCTCCGGAAGCATTTACGAGCGATGGCTGCGCTCCCCCTGTGCCGATGCCCCTGCCGGGCAGTCCTCGTCGCTTTGCCGTGCTCACTTCGTCTATTTCCCTGCCTGCTGCCATAAGATGAATGGAAAGGGAAGGGGGAAAACAGAAATGCGCCGCGCCAGACAGCTTCTGCTTCACACCTCGGCCATGACTGCCACAAGCCTGCTGATGCGCTTCATTGCTTTGGCATTTCAGGTCTATGTTGCCGGCAGGATTGGTGCGGCGGGTATTGGTTTGTTTCAGCTTGTCACATCGGTTTACGCCCTTGCCACTACCGTTGCCATCTCCGGTGTTCGGTTGGCGGCAACCCGTCTCATTTCTCAGCAGGCAGGCCGCAGTGACGATGCCGCAATTCGGCGTGCTACACTATGCTCAGTGGGCTACTCGGCTTTTTTCGGTACCGTTGCTATGCTGCTCCTTTATACCCTTGCGCCCGTCGTATCCGCATGGATTGGAGACACCCGCATGATTCTTTCGCTGCGGGTCCTGTCGCTTGCTTTGCCCTTTGTTGCCTGCTCCGGTGCGATGGGCGGCTATTTTATTGCCATGCACCAGTCGGTCAGAATGTCACTTGTCCAGCTTTCAGAGCAGCTTGTGCGCATCGGCTGTACCGTATTGGCGCTGTGGCGGCTGGGTGGCTATGGGCTGGAGTACGCCTGTGGTGCATTGACCCTCGGAATGCTCGCCTCAGAGATTTTTTCCTTTCTTGCCCTGCTGCTCCTGCTGATGGCAGGACTTCCCCGCAGGGCTGGTCGCTGCCGTACGCCCATGCTGCCGCAGCTTCTGCGCATTACCGTACCGCTTTCCCTCAGCAGCTACGCCCGATCGGCGTTATCCACCGCACAGCATCTTCTTGTCCCGCGCGGGCTGCGTCTTTTCGGCGGTGGGGCACAGGCTGCGCTTGCCGCTTACGGTGTGATACAGGGCATGTCGCTGCCCATTCTGCTGTTTCCGGCGGCACTCATCGCTGTCATCGCCGATCTCATCGTTCCCGAGCTGACCGAAGCGCAGGTACAGGGACGGCTGCGAGGGCTTAGCTATATGCTGGAGCGCCTGTACCGGCTGGGACTTTTTTTCTCGATGGCGGTCGCAGGGGTCTGCTTCTTCTTCGCACAGCCTCTGGGGGCTCTCATCTATTCGGAGCCTGTGGCAGGGCATTATATCCGTCTTTTGGCGCCGCTGGTTCCGATCATGTATATGGATACCCTTGTGGACGGCATGCTGAAGGGGGTAGGGGAGTATCGTGCCAATATGCGGTATAATATCATCGATGCCGCCGTCGGCTTGCTGCTTGTCTGGCTGCTGCTCCCGCACTTTGGTACGGCAGGCTATATTTTCTCCATTTTTGCCACCGAGTTGCTCAATTTTGCTCTGAGCGCCGCCCGGCTTTCCCGTGTTTCGGCATTTCGGTTCCAGCCGCTCTGCTGGCTGTTAACGGCGGCTGCGGCAACAGGCGGCTGGTGGCTGCTTCGCCTTCTTTTCGGCGGACTGCTTGCCCATACGGAACAGCTTCCGGTGCTTCTTCTTTCGGCTCTCCTATATCTCCTTTGCTATGCGGCGGCGCTCTTTCTCAGCGGAGCATTGCACAGGGAGGAGCTTTTGTGGTTTTTTTCGCTGCTTCACCCGCAAAAACGCTAAAACAGCAAATCGAGAAAACAAGAGAAAAACAAAGATAATAAGAGCATTTCAAAGTTCATCTGCGATCCCGCCCAAAAGATGCAGGATTTTTCAAAAAAACATTGACTTTCCGACAGAATATGCTATCATTTGTGTTGTCATTTTGACCATTCAATAAAAAGGCGGCTCGTATATGCCCATCTGAAAGAACCCCAATCTTCGGGGTATCCTAAAAACCTTTTGCGGGGACGGTGCAATAGCGGCTGCGGCAGGTGTGAGGGCCTGCAGATTTACCGCAAAAGGAGGATGTTGAAATGAACAATAATACTTTGATCAGCCTGCGTGGAATTCGGGTTGATTTTGATGACGAGCCGGTTCTCAAGGGGATCGACCTTGACATCATGGACAAGGAATTCATTACCTTTCTCGGACCGTCGGGGTGTGGCAAGACCACCACTCTGCGGATTATCGGTGGTTTTATCCAGCCGAAGGAGGGTGATGTTTTTTTTGGTGGTGTCCGCATCAATGATCTGCCCCCCTACAAGCGTGAGGTCAATACCGTATTTCAGCGGTATGCCCTGTTCCCGCATCTGAATGTGTACGAAAATGTCGAGTTCGGTCTTAAGATCGCCAAGGTTCCCGAAAAGGAACGCCGCCAGAGCGTCAAGGAAATGCTCAAGCTGGTCGGTCTTTCCGGCTACGACAGGCGTCACGTCAACCAGCTTTCCGGCGGTCAGCAGCAGCGTGTTGCCATCGCCCGTGCGCTGGTCAACCGTCCCAAGGTGCTGCTGCTGGACGAACCTCTCGGCGCATTGGATCTCAAGCTGCGCAAGGAAATGCAGATTGAATTAAAGCGCATTCAGCAGGCTTTGGAGATCACCTTCATTTATGTCACCCACGATCAGGAGGAAGCGCTCACCATGTCCGACCGTGTGGTGGTCATGCGGGACGGCAACATTCTGCAGATCGGCACACCGCAGGATATCTACAATGAGCCGTGTAATGCCTTTGTTGCCGATTTCATCGGGGAGAGCAACATCATCGACGGCATCATGCACAAGGATTTCCTCGTGGAATTCGCCAATGATTATTTCGAATGTGTCGATAAGGGATTTGAACCCAAGGAGCGGGTTCAAGTCGTTGTCCGTCCGGAGGACTTCAAGATCGTTCCTGCGGATAAGGGCAAGATCTCCGGTATTGTGGAGACTATTATCTTCAAGGGCGTCCATTATGAGATCATGGTAGACGCCATGGGATATAAGTGGAAGATCCACACCACCCAGTATGTGGAGCCGGGTACGCTGATCGGCATGGATGTCGCGCCTATGGATATTCATATCATGAAGCGCACGGAGGAATAAAGCTATGAAATTTCGCTTTTCTTCCGTCCCGTATATCGTCTGGTCGGTAATCTTTGTAGTTGTACCGCTTATTCTGGTTGCGGTTTTCGGGCTTTCTACCGCAGAGGGTGAATTCACTTTTGCCAATGTGGCCAAGGTCTCGGATTACACCGCCGTATTTGTGCGCTCCATCTGGCTTTCGCTGGTGGCTACCGCCATCTGCCTTGTCATTGCCTATCCTCTCGGCTTTATCATGAGCCGCTACAATGCCAATAATCAGCGCACGCTGGTTATGCTGGTCATGCTGCCCATGTGGACCAACTTCCTGCTGCGCACCTATGCGTGGATGACGCTGCTTGAAAATAACGGCATCATCAACAGCATTCTGGAGGTCTTTGGCATGGGACCCTTCAAGATGATCTACACACAGGGTGCTGTGGTACTTGGCATGGTGTATAATTATCTGCCATTCATGGTCATTCCGCTCTATTCCATCATGACTAAAATTGAACCCTACACGCTGGAGGCGGCGGGAGATCTCGGCGCCAACCCGTGGAATACCTTTACCCGAGTGGTGCTGCCCCTTTCGGTACCCGGCATCACTACCGGAATCACCATGGTATTTGTGCCGTCTGTTTCCACCTTCATCATTTCCCGTATGCTGGGCGGCGGCTCCAATATGATGGTCGGTGACCTCATCGAGACCCAGTTCCTCGGCAACGCCTACAATCCCAATCTCGGCTCCGCCATCTCGCTGGTGCTCATGGTGTTCATTCTGCTTGTTATGAGCCTAATGAACCAGTTTGAGGATAACGATGACAGAGGAGGTATGCTGATATGAAATGGTATGCCAAGCTCTATACCCGTTTGGTTTTCATCTTCCTGTATCTTCCCATCATTGTCCTTATTGTGTGCAGCTTCAATGAGTCAAAATCCCGCTCCAACTGGACAGGCTTTTCGTTCCACTGGTACAAGGAGCTGTTCCATAACGAATTGATCCTCTCCTCGCTGCGCAATACGCTTATCATCGCACTGGCAGCGTCGGTCATTGCGCTGTTGCTGGGCACCATGGCGGCGGTCGGCATTTATGCCATGCGCCGTAAGTGGTTTAAATCACTGGTGATGAACATCACCTATCTGCCCATTCTCAATCCGGAGATCGTTACCGGTGTTTCCATGCTGCTTTTGTTCGTTTCTTTCGGCAATGGAATCCAGAAATTCAATAACTGGATCGGCGGCACCGCGCTTTCGTTCCTTCAGCTTCCGGAAATGCAGCTTGGTTTTGTCACGCTCATTATTGCGCATGTTACCTTCTGCACACCCTATGTGATCCTCAATGTTCTGCCCAAGCTCCGTCAGATGGATCGCTATACCTTCGAGGCGGCGCAGGATCTTGGCTGCAGCCCCAAGCTCGCATTTTACAAGGTCGTCATTCCGGAGATCATGCCCGGCATGGTATCCGGCTTCCTCATGGCGTTTACCTATTCGCTGGACGACTTCGTCATCAGCTACTTTGTCTCCAGCGCCTCCTCGCAGACGCTTCCCGTTACCATCTTCTCAATGGTGCGCAAGCGCGTCAGCCCGGAGGTCAACGCCCTTACCGCCATCATCTTTGTGGTTGTGCTGGCGCTCTTGCTCCTCAGTAACTATTACTCTGTTCGCAAGGAAAAGCAGATGATGCGAAAGGAGGAGCCGGAAGCATGAAAAAATGTATTTTATCATTCCTCTTGGCGCTGATGATGGTTGTCCTTCTGCTTCCCGTTACCGCGTTGGCAGCGGAATCCGGCATTGATACCTCTGCGCTGGATATGAATTACTACGGACGCTATAAGGATAAGGGGTATTCCATCAGTGTTTACAACTGGGGCGAATACATCTCCGATGGCGCCGATGGTTCACTGGACGTTAATAAGGCGTTTGAGGAGGTCACCGGCATCAAGGTGGTCTACTCCAACTATGATACCAATGAATCCATGTATGCCAAGCTGAAAACCGGCGGTGCGGTCTATGATATTGTTATTCCATCGGACTATATGATCTCTCGCATGATTGCAGAGGGCATGCTGCAAAAGATGGATATGTCCAATATCCCCAACCTCAAAAACATCAATGAGCTTTATCTCAACCAGTCCTACGACCCCACCAATGAATATTCCGTTCCTTATACATGGGGAGTGCTGGGGCTTATCTACAATACCAGACTGGTCGAAGATGAGTCTGTCGTTGCCAGCTGGGGCGCTTTGTGGAGTGAAGCCTATATGGATAATATCCTGATGATCAACAACTCCAAGGACGCATTTGGTCTTACCTTTATGTATCTGGGGCTGCCCATCAACGCCGAATCCACCGAGCAGGTGGATAAAGCGGTGGAGCTGCTCAAAGCCCAGAAAAATGTGATTCAGGCTTATGTTGCCGATGAGATCTTTGATAAGATGATCGGTGAGGAGGCGGCCATCGCGCCCTACTTTAACGGCGATGCCGTCACCATGATTCAGGATAATCCGGATCTCGCTTTCTCTATCCCCATGGAGGGCAGCAACATCTTTACCGATTGTCTCTGCATTCCCAAGGAGAGCCAAAAGAGGGAACTGGCGGAAATGTATATCAACTTTATGCTGGAGCCGGAGGTCGGCATGGCAAATACCGATGCCATCGGCTATTCCACCCCCAATACAAAGGTGTATGAACTGCTTGATGAGGAAACCAAAGCAGATACCACCGCCTATCCCAGCGAGGAGGAGTTGGAACGCTGCGAGTATTACAACTATGTGGGACCGGAGTTGTCCCTCTATATCGACAGCAAATGGGCAGAGGTGCTTACCGCTGATGAAAAGTACAGCGCCATGATCATGCCCATGTTCCTCGGCGCCTGTGTGGCAGGTATTATTGCTCTCAATATTGTCCGCGCCACCCGCAAAAAGCACGACGAATAAGCAAGTCCCCAAGCAGGCACTCGGCTTTCTGCCGGGTGCCTGCATTTTGCACTACGCACTCGCTTTTCTATATCGCTTTCGCCGGTCTCCCTGCAGAATAGGGACCACCCCGTCACTTCCCCCCAATGTCCCGCAAATCCCCTTTGCCGAAAAACCTCTTTTTCGGCAGGGCTTATTGCCGGGAAAAATACTAAAATTCGTGCATAAATATACAGGACTAAATATTCTGCCAAATGAATGCCATTGCAGTTTGATAAGCTGGCGGCTCCTCTTTACAAATGCGAACATTTGTGCTACAATATAAAGAACTAAAGTTCGCGCGAGCGATAACAAAAGGGGAGAAAAGAAACCATGTCACCGCAGACCATTGGCTATATTATGATAGGCGCTGCAGCTATCATTATTGTCTTGCTGTGCTGCCTGCCTGCCCGCTGCAAAAAAATAAATGAAACAGGGCTTTCTGCTGAGATTTCACGCCTCCAAAGTGAGCTGGAGCATTCGATTCAGCGAGATATTCTTGCTCTTGGCAAGTATCTGATGGAAAACCAGCAAACCCAATCCCAAGCCGAAAGCCGCACCCTCATGGCGCAGCTTGAGACCTTTTCACGGCAGTCCTCTCATGCGCTTGAGGGCGTGCGTGCGACGATGGAACGACAACTCACCGCGATTCGTCAGGATAACAACACCAAGCTGGACGAGATGCGCCGAACCGTTGATGAAAAGCTGCAAAAGACTCTCAATGACCGCATGACTGAATCCTTCCGGCTGGTGAATGACCGGCTGGAGCAGGTCTATCGCGGTTTGGGAGAGATGCAGTCCCTTGCGCAGGGGGTCGGCGACCTAAAAAAGGTACTCAGTAATGTGAAAACACGCGGGATACTGGGCGAAGTCCAACTCGGCGCAATTCTGGAGGATATTTTGACTCCGGAGCAGTATGGTAAAAATGTGGCGACTGTGCCCGGCAGCCGAAATGTTGTGGAATATGCCGTCAAGCTGCCGGTGGAGGACGGTAGCTTTGTTTGGCTGCCCATCGATGCGAAATTCCCCGGTGACAGCTACGCCGCTCTGCGCGACGCCTATGATGCCGGCGATCCTGTCGCCATTCAGTCTGCGGTACGGCAGCTTCTGCTTACGGTGCGCATGGAAGCCAAAGATATTCGGGAAAAATACATTAACCCACCTAACACCACCGAATTCGGCATCTTGTTTTTGCCGTTTGAGGGATTGTACGCTGAGGTAGTCAGCCGTGGCATGGTGGAAATCCTTCAGCGGGAATATCGGGTTAATATTGCCGGCCCCAGCACGATGGCAGCCCTGCTCAATTCTCTGCAAATGAGCTTCAGAACCATTGCCATTCAGCGGCGCAGCGGAGAGGTCTGGAATATCCTCGGTGCGGTAAAGACCGAGTTTGATAAATTTGCCGATGCCCTTGCCATGACCCAGAACCGTCTGGAGCAGGCGAGCAGCGAGTTGGATCGGCTGGTCGGTGTTCGCACACGGCAGATCCAGCGAAAGCTGCGGGGTGTTTCCAGCCTTCCACAGGAGCAGTCCACCCTTATTTTCCCGGAGGACGAGCCGTTCCCCGCGGAGGACGAGCAGGAGCAGGGAAGCTAAGTCCCGTTTGGTAAGTCGGGTTCCCACTATCCATTTTTCTGCAGCCGTACCGCCGGCGAAAGGGGCAAAAGCTATATTCCGACGGGAAGAAAGTGCTTGCATCGACTTTCTCGATGTGTTATACTCATTTCGATGCCGAAAATGAAAGAAAGGAGCTGCTGAAATGTTTTTTTTGCACAACAACAAGATGAACAAGTTCCGTGGTGGAATGAATCGAATACCTGTACAGCAGCTCTCTCTGTAAAACCGCCTGAACCAAGGTGTCATTACGTTTCGCCGGGAGTGTTGTCACTCTCGGCATTTTTGCGCCTTTTTTCGGTGAGCGGGGAGAGAGCTGAACCCCTTAAACCAATGGAGAACTTATGAAACGAATTTTACCATATCTTAAGCCCTATCGGGGGAAAATGCTGCTGGGAATGCTGTTGATCGCCGTTTCCAGCATTTGCTCGCTACTGCTGCCCACCATTATGAGCGATATCCTGGACGGCGGCATTTACCCCTCCGACTGGGACTATATCCTGCGCTGCTGCGGTAAAATGCTGTTAGTCACCGTCATTTCATTGGGGTCGGTGACAGCAGGTACCTGGTGCCGTACCCATGTGGTCGCCGGCTTCTGTGCCGATCTGCGCGCAATGGTCTTTCGCAGGGTCAACGCCCTCACCTTCGAGGAAGTCAGCCGCATCGGCACCTCGGCGCTGCTTACCCGCTCTACCCACGATGTCGGAACGTTGGCGTGGGTCGCCGATATGCTTTCCAGCAACATTATTACCATTCCGGTGCTGTTTTTCGGTGGCGTGGCGCTGGCATTTTCCATGGATAGCACGCTGGCGCTGATCATTCTGCTGGCAATGCCGGTGATCACTTTGATGGTGCTCGCCATCGGCAGGAGAGTAGAGCCTCTGTGGAAGATCAGCGACCGGTTCTGTGATAAACAGAATGACCTTGTGCGGGAACGGCTGCACGGGATCCGGGTCATTCGTGCATTTAACCGCGAGGAACAGGAGCAGAACCGCATTGCCGAGGCGACCCGCGTGATGGCGGATCATATTATCGAAGCGAATACCAAGATGGGATTGGTTGCGCCCATCGCCATTGCCCTGATGAATTTAGTGGCGGTTGCGGTGCTGTATTTCGGCGGCAGCAGAATGCAAAGCGGTATTTCCGGAGCGTCTGCCGGCGATATCTTTGCTATGGTACAGTATGTGGCGCTGGTGATGAACGGGATTGTGATGGCTGCGTTTGCCTTGGTGATGTATCCCCACGCCAAGGTCGCCGCGGATCGCATTGGCGAGGTCATGGACGCTGATATGATGACCGAGACCACCAAGGAGAATATGGCGGAGGATATTACCTTTGCCGGAGATATCCGCATGGAGAATGTGACCTTCCGCTATGAGGACGCCGATGCTGCGGCGGTGAGCGATATTTCGCTGCACATTGCAGCAGGGCAGAAGATTGCCGTGATCGGTGGCACCGGCAGCGGTAAATCCACGCTGGTGCAGCTGCTGATGGCGTTCCGCCTGCCTACCGAGGGGAAAATCTATTTTGACGGTCGGGACGCTGCTACCCTCAGCCGCCGCACCATTCGGCAGAATATCAGCTGTGTTTTGCAGCGTGCCGGTATTTACAGCGGTACCATTCGGGAAAATATTGCCATGGGTAAACCCGGCGCCTCCGATGAGGAGATCATGGAGGCTGCCGAGGCGGCACAGATGGCGGATTATATCAAGGCGCAGCCCGACGGACTGGATCACCGGCTGGAGCAGGCAGGCAAGAACCTTTCCGGTGGACAGAAGCAGCGGGTCAGCATAGCCCGTGCCATCTTGAAAAATGCGCCGATCTATCTTTTTGACGACAGCTTTTCGGCACTTGACTTTATGACCGAGGCGAAGCTGCGGCGGGCGCTTGCCGAAAAAGCGGCGGGCAGGACACAGATCGTGGTGACGCAGCGAGTGACCAGCGCAATGAACAGTGACCGGATCTATGTGATGGACGGCGGGCGGCTGGTGGGCGCAGGTACTCATAACGAGTTGTTGGAGCATTGTGAGGTCTACCGCGAGATTTATCTTTCTCAGACGGGAGGTGAGCGCCGATGAACCGTAAAAAGAAACCGACTGAGAATGCAAAAATGAGCACGGGGCAGGTTGTGTGCCGACTGGTGCGGGACGCAAAGCCCATTTATGGCTGGCTGCTGCTGGGTGCCCTGCTGGGCGGTGTAGTGGTGGCATGTACCGTTGTGGCCCCCAAGCTGCTGGGACAAGGCGTTCAGCTTTTGTACGAGGCGTGGTCGGGCGAGCGCCCCACCGAGGGACTGACCGCTGCGCTGCTGCCGATTTGCGGAGTGTTGGCGGGGGTATACCTCCTGAAAAGTGCTGTGGATATTGGCAAGATGTACCTGATGAACAACGTGGTAAGCAGATACTATACCTGTAATCTGCGCATCAGCATTTCCGATAAGCTGGGACGGCTGCCCATCAGCTTTATTGATAAGACCCCTGCCGGTCAAATTATCGACCGCATTCAGGAAGACGTTTCCAACATGGGCGGCAGTATCCATAACATTGTGGATGTGACCATCATGGGCTTTTTGCAGATCGTGGTCATTGCCGTGATGATGCTGCGGGAAAACTGGCGAATGGGACTTGCCGTTCTGCTGCTGATGCCGCTTTCCATCATCGTTTCCTCCCGCATCTCCGCCGCCTGCGGCACCTATTTCCACCGCATGTTTGAGGAGAGCGGCAAGATGTACTCGGTGGTGGAGGAGAGCTATGCCAGCTACCAGACCACCAAGGCATATAACTACGAGGACGCTACCATTGCGGCGCATGCCGCAGCAAACGGACGGCAGAAGGGCGCCGAAGCGAAGGCATTGTTTTTGCAGGGGCTGATCACTCCATGCATCACTGCTGCCAATGCACTGGCGTATATTCTGGTTGCTCTCATCGGCGGCTATCTGACGGTGCAGGGGACTTTGGGTGTGGGCGCCGTAGTGACGGTGCTGCTGTATTCCCGCCAGTTTTCCGCACCATTGGAGCAGATTGCGGAGGTGCTGGGCTCTGTCCAGCGAACCTGTGCTGCCGCTCGACGGGTTTATGAGATGCAGGACGCACCGGAGGAGCTGCCCATTGAGGGACACCTGCCCGAGGGAATAAAGGGCGATGTAGATTTTCGGAATGTGAACTTCAGCTATGACCCCGAAACGCCCCTTATTCGTGACTTTACCGTAAATGTGAAGCACGGACAAAAGGTGGCGATTGTGGGGCCCACCGGTGCGGGCAAGACCACGCTGGTGAACCTTTTGATGCGGTTCTATGATATTCAAAGCGGTCGGATCACGATAGACGGCAACGACATAGCCGCCGTGAGCCGCGAAGATGTGCGCGGGCTGTTCGGCATGGTATTGCAGGATACCTGGCTGTTTGGCGGGACGGTGGCGGATAATGTTGCCTATGGCAAGCCGGAGGCGACCCGTGAGGAGATCATTGTCGCCTGCGACGAGGCATATTGCGACCACTTTATCCGCACGTTGCCACAGGGCTACGACACCATAGTGAGCGAGGACAGCATCAATATTTCCGGTGGACAGAAGCAGCTTTTGACCATCGCGAGGGCGCTGCTTGCCAACCGCCGGTTGCTCATTTTGGACGAGGCGACCTCCAATGTGGACACCCGTACCGAGATCCTCATTCAGAAGGCGATGGATAAGCTGATGCGCGGACGCACCTGCTTTGTTATTGCGCACCGGCTTTCCACCATTGTGGACGCCGACCTGATCCTTGTCATCAATGACGGACAGATCGTGGAGACCGGTACTCATGAGGCGCTGCTGGAAAAGCAGGGCTTCTACTACCGGCTGTACACCAGCCAGTATGCGGTATAAATAATATGACCGGCAGCGGCTCCATGCGGGAGCGGGCTGCCGGTCTTACAGCTTTTACAGGTGTTCGATAAAGTTGCGGGCTTTTTGCAAGTCAGCCTCGTCCGGGTGTCCCTTTGCCATGCCGCCGATGAGCTTGAAGGGACCGAAGGTGTCATATCCGCGGCAGGAGAATGCGCCGAGAACGGGACAGCCCTTTTCCTTCGCAACCTGCCGGATTGCGGAAAAATACTTTTCGGGACAGGATTTGGAGCCGTGGGTGCAGACAAAAAAGACATCTTTCCCCTCCGGAAGGTACTGCGCAGCGTAGTTTACAACAGTCTCGTGGAACTTGGAATAGTAAATGCCGGAGGCGAAGCCGATACGGTCGTACTGTGGCAGGCGGGCGGCGATGCGGCTGGTGACATCGATAAGCTCGGCGCCGGAGGCTTCTGCCATCGCCTCCAGGACCTTTAGGGTATTGCCGTGATGGCGGGAATAATAGCAGATGGCGGTTTTCATGAGGAGACCTCCTAATAGGAAAAGTAAAATGTGGGGTGGGCGCAGCGAAGCGGAGAGAGACTGCCCGCAGCAGGGCGGAGGGTCAGCCCCGAAAAGCGGAGCCGCGCCCGCCGTATGACTTCGATTATAGACATTTGGCAGGGCGGACGCAAGTGTTGCTTTTTTGCTGAAAAAAGGCTATCATAAAAAAAGATTTTTTTCGATCGGAGAGACATTATGACACCAAGAGATTATCCTGTATTTACAGTGACCCCAAAGGCAGAGCGCAGCCTGAGAGCAGGACACCCGTGGGTGTACGGCGAGGAGGTGACCGCCGTGGCGGGGGTCTATCAAAACGGCGACATGGTAGATGTGGTAAGCAATAAAGGGCGTTACCTTGGCACCGGCTGGGTAAATGACCACTCCAAAATTCGGGTGCGCATTATCAGCCGCAATACCAATGATGTCTTTGACGAGGCGTTTTTCCGGCGGAGAGTAGGCTATGCGCTGGACTACCGTAAGACGGTAATGGGGGAGACCGACTACCGCTGTTGCCGCCTGATCTTCGGGGAGGCGGATCAGTTCCCGGGACTGACGGTAGACCGCTTTGAAAACATACTGGTAACGCAGGTGCTTTCTTTCGGTATGGAACAGCGCAAGGATTGGGTGTACCGTGCACTGGTGGAGCTGCTTCAAGCAGACGGCGAGGAAATCGATGCGATTTATGAGCGTAACGATGTGGCGATAAGAGCACTGGAGGGACTGGAACAGGGAAAGGGCTTTTACCCGATGGCAGGGTTGAAAACCGACTTGAACGGGCATGTGATTATTACGGAAAACGGGATTAAGTACGATGTGGACTACATCGAGGGGCAGAAAACCGGCTTTTTCCTTGACCAAAAGTACAACCGGCTGGCAGCGGCAAAGCTGGCACGCGGACGGCGGGTATTGGATTGCTTTACCCACACCGGCGCCTTTGCATTGAATGCCGCAGCAGCAGGAGCAGCGCATGTTACAGCTGTTGATGTATCTGCCTTTGCACTGGAACTGGCAGCGGAAAACGGCAGGAAAAACGGGCTGACCAATCTGGATTATAAATGCGCCGATGTTTTTGACCTGCTGACCGAGATGGCAAAGGAGAAAAAGTGTGACTATGACTATATGATTCTCGATCCACCAGCCTTTACGAAAAGCCGCGCGACTGCAAAAAACGCCTATAACGGTTACAAGGAGATCAATAGGAAGGCGATGCAGCTCCTGCCGCGGGGCGGGTATTTGGCGACCTGCTCCTGCTCGCACTTTATGACCGATGAGATGTTCCGCAAGATGCTGCGGGAAGCGGCGGCGGACGCCGGTGTGACGCTGCGGCAGATCGAGGCGCGGCAGCAGGCACCGGATCACCCCATTCTGCCGGAGGTTCCGGAGACCGACTATCTGAAATTTTACCTTTTGCAGGTGGTGTAAGAGCAGGAATATTGCGAAAACTTGACAAAAGTAGTATAATATAAAATCGGAAATCACTTTATAGAAAGAAGATGCTTTTATGACTAAAATTGATATTTTCTCCGGTTTTCTGGGCGCAGGCAAGACGACACTCATCAAGAAGCTGATCGCTGAGGCTTATACCGGCGAACAGCTTGTCCTCATTGAAAATGAGTTTGGTGAAATCGGCATTGACGGTGGTTTTTTGCAGGAAGCGGGTATTAACATTACCGAAATGAACAGCGGCTGCATCTGCTGCAGTCTGGTGGGCGATTTCGGCAAGGCGCTGCAGCAGGTGATGGAGACCTATCACCCCGACCGCATTTTGATCGAGCCTTCCGGCGTGGGCAAGCTGAGCGATGTGATCCGTGCGGTGCAGAACCTGGAAATGCACGATGTGGTGCTGAACGGATTTACCACTGTGGTGGACGCCACCAAAGCCAAGATGTATATGAAAAACTTTGGCGAGTTTTTCAATAATCAGGTGGAGCATGCCAGCGCCATTATTTTGAGCCGGACTGCCGGTATGAGCCGGGAAAAGCTGGATACCTGTGTAGCACTGCTGCGGGAGAAAAATCCAACGGCTACCATTGTAACGACTCCGTGGGACGAGTTGAACGGCAAGCAGCTTTTGGC
>USBC01000027.1 GCA_900552845.1 uncultured Oscillospiraceae bacterium
TAGGACGGTTTCGGCGGGCTTTGCCCACCGGCACCGGCGCAGCCGGTGCGACCTGCGGCGGGAGTGAACTGCCCCCCTCTTTAAGTGCTGTCAATGGAAAAAGTCCCCCGACCTTAGCGGCCGGGGGACAGATGTTTAAGAGAAAATTATTCCTCAGCGGGAGCTTCTTCCTCGACAGGCTCCTCAGCGGGCTCCTCCTCGGGGGCTTCTTCGGTCAGCAGAGCCTTGATGGAGAGGCTGGCGCGATGACGATCATAGTCCAGCTCGGTGATTTTGGCGTCAACGACCTGACCAACAGACAGCTTATCAGCAACCTTCTCGACACGCTCACGGGCGATCTGAGAAATATGGATCAAACCATCAATGCCGGGAATGATCTGCGCAAAAGCGCCGAAGGTGGTGAGGGACATAATCTTGACGGGAACGACATCACCGACCTGATACATGGTCTTGATCTTCTCCCAGGGATTGTCCTCGGTCTTTTTGTAGATGAGGGAAACGCGGTTGTTTTCGCGGTCGATATCCTTAACGGTAACCTCGACGGTATCACCAATGGAAACGACCTCAGCAGGACTCTTAACACGCAGCCAGGTCAGATCGGTGAGACCGATACGACCATCGACGCCGCCCAAATCAACAAACGCACCGAAGTTGGTGAGGCTCTTGACCTTGCCGGTGTAAACCTTGCCAACCTCGACCTCTTCCCAGAATTTCTGAGCCAGCTCCTTACGGGCTTCGCGGGCTACCACGCTGATAGAGCCTACGGCACGGCGACGCTGACGGTTGGTTTCGAGAATCTTGAAGCTGACTTCCTTGCGAAGCAGGGTATTCAGGTCGCCATCGCGGGGGATACCGGTCTGGCTGGCGGGAATGAATACCTTGACGCCATTGGTGAGAACCAAAACGCCGCCCTTGATGACCTCAGTGACAACGCCGGTGAGGACCTCGCCGGTTTCGCCGGCATTCATGACCTTCTCGAAGCCGGCTACGGCGTCCTAACGGGTCTTGGAGAGCATGGCGGTGCCTTCCACATCATTGACGCGGACGACCATCAGCTCCAGCTCATCGCCGATCTTGACAATGTCCTCGGGCTTGGCAGTGGGATCGCTGGTCAGCTGATCCAGCGGTACATAACAGGCATGCTTGGTGCCGGCGTCAACAGAAATTTCCGTCGGCTTAATGCCTGTAACAACGGCCGTTACCTTCTCCCCATTATGTATACTTTTGGAGTATTGATCGAGCAGCTCCCCAAAGTTCATTTCTTCAGTGTTGTTTTCCAATACGCTCATGGAATTTTGAACCTCCTTAATGATACAAGCCGGGGTTGAAGCGCCGGCAGTAATACCGATAAAATGGGCGTCCCGCAGAACCTCCCGATGGCGGCAAAGCTCTGCCGCCGTTTCGACCTGCACCGTGGGACAGATCCTGCCGCACAGCGCCGCCAGAGCCGTGGTGTTGGCACTATGTCGTCCTCCCACCACAATTATGGCGTCAGCAGACTGCGCCAGCGTTTCCGCCTCAGACTGCCGCTCAATGGTCGCTCTACATATTGTATCAAATACTTTTAGATTTGTACACACTTTTTTTGCGAAAAAAATGATTTTCTCCCATTCATGCAAAGAAAAAGTGGTCTGAGCCGCCAAAATGACGGGTATTTCACCGAAAAAATCCTCTTTTTCCAGTATTTCAGCCAGTTCCTCCTGCGTAGAAAAGGGAAAAGCACGCCCGCGGCAGTAGCCCAAAATGCCCTGAACCTCCGGGTGCAGATGCTGCCCCGCCAGCAGCAGGACGCCATGCGGAGGGACTTCGGCGGCAATGGTATGCAGCCGCCCGACAAATGGACAGGTGGCATCTACAATGGGATTGCCCTGCCTTTGCAGGGTATCGTAGACCGCGGGCGGTACCCCATGGGAGCGCAGCACAACAGCGATCCCAGCCGGTGCGTCCTCCGGCGTTTCGATAACAGGGACACCCTGCCGCGCCAGCTCCTGCACGACCTGCCGATTGTGGATCAGCTCACCCAGTGTGCAGGTGGGCTGTTTGGCTGCGCTTTCTTCCGTCAGCTCCAGTGCCCGGCGCACCCCGAAGCAGAAGCCGGCGGTTTTGGCAACGGTCACATTCATTTGATCCCTCCGATTTGTCGGCGGATATAACCAAGCATGGCGTGTGCTGTTTGCTCAAAGTCAAGCTCGGAACTGTCACAGAGCCAGGCATCTTCCGCCTGCCGCAGCGGGGCTGCGACACGGTGGCTGTCATCATAATCCCGCTTTTTTACAGCGGCAAGAACTTCTTCATAGCTTTCCTGAATCCCCTTTTGCTGTTGCTCTAGCCAGCGGCGGCGGGCGCGGGCTTCGGGTGCGGCGGTCAGATAAATTTTAATGGTGGCATCGGGCAGCACAACCGTGCCGATATCCCGCCCGTCCATAATGACATTGTATTGCTGTGCCAAACTGCGCTGCTGCTCCAGTAAAAAGGCGCGCACCTGCGGCAGGGCGGAGACCTGCGAGGCGGCAGCGGAGGCTTCCGGCAGGCGGATCGCTGCCGAGACATCTTCGCCGTTTAGGAAGATGCGCTGCTCGCCATTTTCAAATCGCAGGTCAATATGGATATGCGGCAGCAGGGGCAGCACATCGGCAGGATCGGCAGGGCTTTTGCCCTGCCGCAGCACGGCAAGCCCCACCGCGCGGTACAGTGCGCCGGTATCTACGTGCAGAAAATGCAACTCCCCCGCCAGCCGCCGGCAGATGCTGCTTTTGCCGGCACCAGCCGGTCCGTCTATTGCAATGGAGATCATAAAACTGTTCCCGCCTTTCCGTGTGCTTTACCGGAAGCCGAGCCAAACCCGCCGCGGGGCGGCGGGTAAGCCGGCTTCCTGCACAAATTTCGTTTTTCCTGATATCAAACTGCGGAGGTTCCGGCAAGGTAGCCGGTGCACCACGCAATTTGCAGGTTATAGCCGCCGGTCACGGCGTCCACGTCAATCACCTCGCCTGCAAAAGCAAGCCCCTTTACAAGTTTACTCTGCATGGTGCGGGGATCAATTTCTTTCACATTTACCCCACCCGCAGTGATGACCGCTTCCTCAATGGGACGCAGAGCCTGCGGAGTCAAAGGGAACGCCTTGATAAGTGCGCCCAACCGCTGCCGTTCCTCGCGGGTCATCTGGTTGACGCGGTGCTCGGCAGGGATACCGCTTTTTGCCACTACGACGGGGATAAGCGAGCGGGGCAGCAGTGCCTCCAATGCGTTGCCGAAGGCACGGTTGGGGCTTTGCTCAAAATCCCGCAGCAGTCGGGCGTCAAGCTGCTCAGCGGTCAATGCCGGCTTGCAGTCTATCGTTATACGGTAGCCTGCTGGGTTTTCCATGTAGCTGCTGGCGGTCAGTGCCAAGGGGCCACTGATGCCGAAATGGGTAAACAGCATCTCACCCAGTTCGCTGTATATCGTTTTGCCGCTTTTCTTTTCAATAAGGTTTAGCGTTACATTGCGCAGGGAAAGTCCCATCAGCGCCGAAAACTGCTTGTCCGTGTTCTCGCAGATGATGGGCACCAGTGAAGCCCGCGGAGGAATGATGGTATGCCCAGCCGCTGCCGCCAGTGTGTAGCCGCTGCCGTCACTGCCGGTGGCGGGATAGCTTTTTCCACCGGTAGCAATCACCGTCAGAGGGGCAAAAAACTCCTCGCCCGCTTCGGTTTTCACACCGATGACGGTACCGTCCTTTTGCAGCAGCTCGGCTGCCGTCGCCTGCCGGATCTGCGTGCCGCCCGCACGGGCAAAATGCACTAAGGCATCGGCAATATCCATGGCACGGTCGCTGACAGGGAATACACGGCTGCCGCGCTCGGTCTTCAAGGGGACGCCAAGCCGTTCAAAGGTCGCCATCGTCTCCTGTGGGGTCATGGCATAGATAGCGCTCATCAAAAAACGAGGGTTGCGCCGCACGGCAGCAATGAATTCCTGCGGGGTGCAATTGTTGGTTACATTGCAGCGGCCCTTTCCGGTCACCAGAATTTTTCGCGCGGGGCGTTCCCGCCGTTCCAGCACCAGCACCCGCTCGCCGTTCTGCGCCGCCCAGCCGGCAGCAAACAGCCCAGCCGCACCGCCGCCGATGATGATACGGTCAAACTCATTTTTCATGGTGCAGAATGGATCTCCTCATTTTTCTCATACACATCGTATTCGCTCCAGATACGCTCCAGCATAGCGTAGGTATTGCTGGTCTCGTGCTTTTTACGCAGCCCTACCGCCACAATGATGGCATTGAGCAGGCTCATGGGTGCAACCAGCGAATCAACAAAGGACGCCATCTCGCTGCGTGCCAGCAGGACATGATTTGCCATTGCCGCCAAGGGCGCGCTGGTGGAATCGGTGATGCCAATGATACAGGCACCTTGCTTTTTGGCGTAGTGCACCGCCTTCAGCGTCCGCTGGGAATAGCGGGGGAAGCTGATGGCAATGAGAACATCATTGGGACCGATTCGTAGCATCTGCTCAAAGGTCTCGCCCTGTGCAGCGCCTACATTTACCACGTCCTCAAAAATGTGATTAAAATAAAAAGACAAAAATCCTGCAAGGACGCCGGAGGAGCGCAGCCCTAAAATATAGATGCGCCGGGCGTCGATGATGGAATCGATGACAGTATCAAAATCCTTGGGATCGATCTCCTCCTGCGTGCGGCGGATCTTATCGGCATCGGAGGACATGACCCGATGCAGAACATCTACGCCGCCGGAGAGCTGTTCGTCAATGATCTCCATGCGCTGCACGGTAGTCAGACGGTTGCGGATAATGTCCTGCAGGGACTTTTGAAGTTGGGGATAACCCTCAAAGCCCAGCTCTGAGGCAAACCGCACCACAGTGGATTCGCTGACGCCAACCGTTTCGCCTAACTTGGCGGCGGTCATAAAGGCAGCTTTATCGTAGTGCTCCAGAATAAAAGCGCCGATGCGCTTCTGCCCCTTGGAAAAGCCCTTCATCTCGTTGCTGATTAGCTGAAGCAGATCCTGTGTCATGCCCAACCCCTCTTTTCTGTAAAGTATTCCTCCTTATCATACCGAAACGGCGGGATAAAATCAAGAGTTTTACGGCAAAAAACGCAAGAAAGAAAATTCTTTCTTGCGTTTTATCGCGGATTGGGAGCGGTAAAGCGAAAAAAACCGCATCAATTTGAATAAAGGAAACAGTTTTGCAGGAAAAACACCGTTTCTGCAAATGTCTTTCAATCGACTTGCTTGTGCTTTGCCAGCCGGCTTATCGGGCGCAGCCCATCGACCCTGCGGGTCGATCCCTGCGGTCAATGACCGCAGGCAGCCGCCTTTATGGGGCGGCTGGGGCTGCGCCCGGTTCCGTATATGGTGCGAGTGTTACCTCAGCAGCAACGGCTGGAGCTGCCGTCCCTCCATTGCAGCAGCCAGTGTCTGTCCGGTAAGAGAAAGCTCTGCCACAAGGCTGGTGGGTTTCTTAACGGGATCGTCCTGCCCAAACGGAACAAAGAAGTAATTCTTGCGGCACAGGAGTGTGCCGATATTTGGTGCGCCGGCAGAAAGCCCGTCATTGGTGGAAACCGCCAGTACCACCGGACGGTCGTTACGCAGATGCGCCTTTACTGCCATTGTTACCGGTGTATCGGTGATGCCGCAGGCGAGCTTGCCCAGCGTGTTGCCGGTGCAGGGTGCCACCAGCAAAAGATCCAGCAGCCGGCGTGGGCCAATTGGCTCTACCTGCGCCACCGAATGCCAGATAGGACGCCCGCACAGCGCCTCCACACGGTCACGCCAGTGCTCTGCTGTACCGAAGCGCGTATCGGTATCGTAGGTAATCGGGGACATAATGGGCTGGATTTCCCAGCCCTCGGCGGTAAGCTCCGCCATCATTTTCAGGGTGCGTTCCAGCGTGCAGAAGGAGCCGCAGAGGGCAAAGCCCAATTTCTTGTCGTTCACTATTCATTCCTCCCAGTGCGGCAGGCCGCGTATCACCTGCCCCAAGTATTCTCCGGCGGTGCGGGGGGCAGCCCTGCCCGGCAGACCCGGCGCAGCACGGTAGCGCAGTCCCAGCGCCTCGGCTTCGGCGGCGTTGCAGCCACCGGGGGCGCTTGCCAGCTCCACCAGTAAGGCATCTGGCGGAAGCTTTTGCAGCAGCTCATACGGCAGCACGGGGGCGGGCACGGTATTAAAAACGACTTCGCAGCCGTCCAGAGCAGGAGAAAGGCGGTTGATATCGCATGAGGTGAAGCCATCGGCGTAAATGCGTGCCTGCTGCTCCCGTCGGCGTGCGGCAGCCGTTACCTTTGCCCCCAGCGCCGCCAGCCGGCGGCACAGCGCACTGCCGCAGCGGCCATAGCCGAGCACCAGACATCGCATTCCCAAAAGGGTGGTATTCTGCTCCCGCATAGCAAGCGCTACCGCTCCCTCTGCCGTTGCGATGGCGTTCAGCTCCTGCAGCTCGGGCTGCGCCAACAGGTCGGTGTAGGCAAGACGGCGCTCATCGGCAATACGACGACAGTCCGGCGGTAGCGTGCCGCCCAGCACCTCAGTACCTGCCGGAATAAGCAGAAGACAGCCGGCCAGTGTGTACTGCTCCGGGACCGTGGGGGAGCGCAGCATACCGTCCGGTGTTGCGGTGGGCACCGAGAGAATGACCCGTTCGCTTTGCGGCAGCACGGCATCAGGTGGCTCCGGCTCAGGCAGCCGTTTCCCCAGTGCGCCGGTCGGCGAAAGTGCTGCCAGCCGCAGCGGATAGCCCGCCCGCCGCAGGCTGTCTGCCAGCCATGCCATGCGCTCGTCACCGCCCAGAATTGTTACGCTCCGCTTCATCGGTAATCACCTACAGTCTATGTCAATATTGTTAATTATCGCTCAGGCGGGGGGTCCCGCTGCCCTATCCTATTCCGATACCGCACCATGGGTGAAAAAAGAACGCCAACCATTACGGCAGGCGTTTCCATTTTTTACTTCTGCATTTACGGCAGCAGCTCGTACAGTATGTCTTCCAATTCAGTCGGGGTAACTTCCCGCTCTGCCAGATATTCCAGCAGAAGCTCTCCCACCCGCCGATCCTCCAGCCATGCAGGGATTTGCTTGCAGCGCTCCGCCTGTGGGGGAAGCCCCTCCACACAGCAGCGCACGCCGTACAGCCGCACCCTACCGCATAGCTCCGCAGTCAGGGTATAGCGCACGCAGCACCGCTCCCCTTCCTCACCGTTCATCTCCCGATGCAGCGTCATAACCTCCGTCATAGGTACCTCCTTTTCGATTGCCGCAATTGCTTGTATTCTTATTATAGAGCCCCCTGCCCTCTTCGCCCAGTCGAAGATTGATGGAAATATTATTGGCAGCCGTTTCCGTGGACATTAGACAAATAAATGCAATTTATTTTGTAAAATGAGGAGATTTTGACAAAATTGTTTCCATTTCATCATAAAATTTGGTATAATGCATTTGCCCAGTCTGAAGAGAGAAGGGAATGGGAAATGATAGGATACCGCTTGTATCTGCTACGCAAGGCAGCGGGACTGTCACAAGCCGAGCTGGGAAATATGCTGTCGGTTTCTCACCACACCATATCTTCCTACGAAAAAGGCAAAAGCGAACCCAGCGATGAAACCAAAGTGTGGCTTGCCAGATATTTTGGCGTCACGGTGGATTATCTGGTGGGAATGTGCGATGAGCCGTCCCCAAGGTTTTCCGCAGCCGATATGCTCCTGCCCGAGGGGCTGACGGAGGAACAGCGCTGTGCGGTGCGTGACTATGCACTTTTTCTTGTCGGTCGCAACGGATAAGCTCGCATCTGCCGACGACAACAAGGTGCCGCTGCCCGGTAAAGTGGGGGCAGCGGCACTTTGTTTTGCCTTTTTATCGTCTGGGGGCTTGCACCATACCTTTGGTGCGTTATAATGGTAATCGGAAATTATATTATAGAGAAAAGAGGGGCTTATCTCATGAAAATCGTCCTCATCATTCTTATCATACTGGCAGTGCTGTTGCTGCTGTTGTTGCTGCTGCTTCGCCCGGACCCCGCTGCAAGAAGAAAAATGGAGCGCTTTAGCGGGCGTCGGTATGCCCATCGGGGGCTGCACTGTGCCGCCGAGGGTGTGCCGGAGAACAGTCTTCCTGCATTCCGCCGCGCGGTGGAGGCAGGCTATGGGATCGAGCTGGACCTGCACCTGACCACCGACGGCAGGCTTGCTGTATTCCACGATGATACACTGGACCGAGTCTGCGGCGTCAGCGGCAGAGTAGAGGAAAAATCCTACGAGGAGCTGCGGCAGCTTCGGCTGCTGGGAACCGAGGAGTATATTCCGCTCTTTGAGGAGGTCTTGGAGATCGTAGCAGGCAGGATCCCCATGATCATAGAGGTCAAGTACCAAAAGAACTACGTTGCCCTGTGTGAAAAAATGATGGAGTTGCTTTCCGCCTATACCGGCGAATACTGTGTGGAATCCTTCCACCCGCTCGTTATCATTTGGATGAAAAAGAATGCCCCTGCCGTTGCTCGCGGGCTGCTTGCCGACCGCTATGTGGAGGGCGAGGGCGATATAAAGCGCAATTCTTTTGGCACATGGGGCTCACAGGAGCTGCTGTTCAACTGGTTGGCGCAGCCGGATTTTATCGCCTACAACTACCTGACTGCCCCCCGCACCCGCACCCTTTCCATTACGCGAAAGGTATGGCACACCCCCTGCGTTGCATGGACGGTGCGGCAGCAGGAAAAGGAGCCGATGGCGCTTCAGCGCTTTGATAGCATTATCTTTGAAGGCTATCGTCCGAATGCCTATATCGAGAGCAAATGATTTAGCGGCAGCGTCGCACAGACGGTTTTTACCGGCAAAAAACTCCCCCGACGGGGAGTTTTTTATTGCTCCAGTGCTGCCAGCCCGGCGGAGAGATCCCGGTTCAGCAGAGTAGGGGTGCCATACAGCAGCAGGGTGTGGTCATACTCCGCGCCGGAGGCTGCCGCCAGCATTTCCTCATTGCATTGGGTCACATCTACATAGGTGATGCTGCTGTAATGCAGCGCCAGATATGGAATAACGCACAGGGCGTTTTCATCACCAAGGATCAACAGACTGCGAGGTGCGCTGCCATCTGCTGTTACGGTAATGCGCGCTGCGCTGCCGCCCAGAATGCAGTCCATGCCATTCGTTTCTTCAAGGGGATACAGCGTATTGGTCAGGGTTACGGTGCCGTCGGCGGCGGTACGCATCACATGATAGCCGCGGCTGTCCTCCAGAGGCAGCAGCGCCGTTACCACATCGGGACGCACCTTATCATAGCTCCAGCGGGCGTACAGGTCTCCGGTGCAGTCATATCGCAGCGGGGTATTGGTAAAGTTCTCCTTGGCATAGGGGTAGTAATCCAGCGCCGACCCCAGCGCCTGATACAGCAGATAGCCGGTCAACTGGGTGGGACGGGTATCGGTGCGGTAGAAAAGCCGGCTGCCGCTATGCTCGACAAGCAGCGGGTAGCCGTTGATCACCTGCGGACACAGTGCAGAAAGCCGACTGGCGGCATTTTGCAGCCAGCTTTCCTGATCAAACAGCAGGGCGGCTTCCGGCAGCAGCTGACTGCTGATAGCGCAGGCACTGGGCAGCAGCGCCGCACAGACCGTCCGTGTGCGGCAGTAATTTTCCAGTGCGCAGAGGTTTGCTTCTCCCTGCGCTTCGTCCTTCACGGTCAGGTTTTCAATCAACCCCTCTCCCGTAAAGTAAATGCCGTCGATCTCCTGAACACCGCCCATCATCAGCAGGGTGGTTTTCCAGCCCTTCAGGGTATCACTCAGCGGCAGATTTTCCCGCAGGGCAGTCTCGGCTTTCTCACCGAATCCGCCCTCCGCGGCGGCAAAGTCGCTGCCGAACCGTCCCGTAAGAAGCAGACTGCCCAGCAGCCCGCCGAACAGCAGCACGGCATAAATCATGGCAATAATGCGATAGCGTTTCATTCCGGCACCCCCTTACAGCATGAATGCCAGCGAGGTCGCCAGCAGCAGAATATTCCATGCCAAGGTAGCGGCATGGGAGGCGACAGGGAAGCGGCGGTTGAATCGAGCCAGCAGCGGTGTTGCCGCTCCGCTGCAAAGGAATATGCAGACTGCCAGCAGCAGCCAGTGGGTCTGCAAAAGATACAGGCAGCTTTGATTGGCAGCCGCCGCACCGCCCAGCCCCAGCATTACCCGCAGAGAGGTTGCCGAAGCCGACAGACTGTTCCCGCAGTACCAGCAGAAGGAGATAAGAATGGCGATAAAGGTGTAAAGGCGGCACAGGTACGGCGGGATCCTTTCTACATGGCGCTCGATGTACAGCACCTCAAAGATGATAAATAATCCCAGAAAAGCGCCCCACACCAGATAGTTGAGGTTGATGCCATACCAAAGCCCCATCAGCATGGTGATAAGCAGAATATTGACCGAGGTGGAAAGGGGACCGTTATCCTCGGCACCCAGCGCCTGATAGACATACTTGCGTACAAAGCGATTGGCGGAAATATTAAACCGCCCGAAGAAATCCGCTACCGAGGAGCTTTGCAGCGGGTGATGAAAGTTTTCGGGCAGATCCAAACCGAAGATAGCGCCGGTACCCCGTGCCATATCGCTGTACCCCGAAAGGGTGAAATATATATAGAAGATATAGCACAGTACATGCAGCCAGGTCCCCAGCACCGTCACCTCCAGCGAAAGCAGCGTTTCCCACTGGAGGATCAGCTCCCGCAGCGAACCGGCAAGCACCACGATCTTGGCAAGTCCGCGCAAAAACTGTACCATGCCGCGGGTGATGCCCTCGGCGGTCATTTGCAGGTTTTCCAGCTGCGGAATAAACTGCTGTGCCGATACAACGGGACCGATGTACAGCTTACCGAAAAAGCAGCAGAACACTCCGTAGCAGACGGGATCCTCAATCGGTTCGCATTCGCCGCGGTACAGGTCGATGAGATACCCTACCGAGGTAAAGGCAGCGATAAAAACACCCACCGGCAGGATCAGCTTATCCAGTTCGGTCAGGATCGAGCAGGCTACCGCAAGAGCAATGTCCTTGATGACGCAGCCCAACAGGATTGTGCGTGCTTTCGGGTGTGCCATGGCAATGTACCGTGCCAACAGATAGTCCGGAATCATAACAGCCAGCAGCAGCAAAAGGCTCAGCGGAGATAGCAGCCCGACAAATAAAAGCGAGTAGCAAAGCAAAAAGACCCGCCGCATACTGCCGCGCAGGAAATAGTAAATCAGTCCGCCTACCGGCAGCAGCAGGAATAAAAATCCCAGCGAGTAAAGCTGCATCTTCGTCGCCTCCTTTTCTTGGTATGGTATATGCCGCAGACTGCGGGCATTCGGCGGCGCCCCGCGCCGTCGCCTGCGGCGACGGGCGGGCGTTCCGCCCGCTGCCCCCCTGCGGGGGTGCGGGGCGCCGCACATGGCTCTCCGCAGTTTCCTCCGGTTTTATAGCCGCGGCAACTATTACAGCTCCGCCGCCAGCGCCTCCAGCTCCTCCGGCGTGACCAGCCTGCTGAGCACCGCCGGCAGAGCATTGGCACTTAGGCCCTGCGGCAGCGCCAGCCGTCGACACAGCGCCCGCCGCCGCTCAGCACTGCCCGCTCCGCCGGAAAGTCCTAGCCGGTACAGGTCTGCCTTGGTGATGGCGGCAGGGCAGGGGGCGCCGCAGCCCTCCAGCAGTCCCGCCTGCTCCAGGATCTCCAACAGCGTTTCGGGCGGCATGCCCTCAACGCCCAGCTTGCCTTCGGCACTGGGGGCGGACTTGCGCCGTTCCTTGCCGTATATTTCGGGAGTATAGATCTGGATCAGCCGATCCGGCGGAATCACGCCCGCCAAATGGCCCCGAATGGCAAAGCCCGCACGGTCGCTGTCAGTCAGCACCGCCACGGGGCTTTTTTCGGCAAGCCGCCGCAGCAGCGAAAGCATTTCCTCATTTTTATAGATACGAAAGCCATTGGTGAGGAAAATATCTCCCTCAACCAGATTACACAGCGCCGCTTTATCGTATTTTCCCTCCACAATAAGCGGATATTTCAGCCGGCGCTTCATGGCATTTCCCTCCGCAGCAGCTCAATGAGCCGTAGGATCGTCACTTCCAGCACGGTACGCCCGTCGGCGGCGCTTTGCTTCATGCGGGCATCGGCGTCTGCCAGAATTTCCAAAGCACCCCCCAAAGCAGGACGGCTCAGCCTGCCGCACTGCTCCAGTGCTTTGGTGAAGCGGTAGCTGCCGCCGTAGCCCAGCTCCTTGCGGGCGGTCGCTTCCGCTACCCCGCCGCGCCGTACCGCGGCAGCGCGGTAATAGTCTACAAAGGACATAGTAAGAATGGTCAGTATGCTTTCCGGACGCTCCTGCAAAAAAAGCAGATCATCTACGATTGCCATAGCGCCGTTAAAATCGCCCCTCAGTACCCTGTCACCCAACTGGAATACATTGGCGTCCACCGTAGGGGTGACCATTGCCTCAATATCCTCCTTCAGAATCTTGCCGGTGTAGCCGCGGTATGCCGCCAGCTTTTCCACCTCCTGCCGCAGCCGCAGGCTGTCCAGTCCACAGTAATCCGCCAGCAGGGCGGCTTCCTCCGGCTCCAGCACACAGCCCAGCCGCAGCGCCGTCTGCCGCGCAAATTTTCCTACGTCACCGCGTGTCATGGCGGCAAAACGGCATACGCCGCCCGCCTTGTCGCACAGGTTCAGGAGCTTTGTCGCCGCCGCTTCTTTTTTGGCGAATTGCTTGGCGTTGCCCCGCACCGTCAGGATCAGCACACCGTCCTCGGCGGGCTGAGAAAGTAACTCAGAGAGCTTGCTCATGCCGGTGCTGCCCAGCCCCGAGGGGTTCAGATCGTCTACCACGACACACTTTTGTCCGGGGGTAAAGCTCATCGACCACAAAAGATCGGCAATGCCGTCCCAGTCCACCTCGCCGCTGCCGTCGCAGCGCAGCAGGTTCATGCTGTCATTTTGGGGAATGGCGGCTTTTACCAGACGCTCCCGCGCTGTCTCGATCTGGCGGTTTTCTTCTCCGTACAGCAGATAAACCGGCAGCAAGGCTCCGGCTTTAATATGGGTATCCAGCGCTCTCAGATCGGGAAAGATCACAGGGCAGAGTCCTCCTTCGGTAGGGTGATGGTCAGATTCCCGCTTTGATACAGCCGCCAGCTGCAGTCGGGGCGCAGCCATAGGTTTCCGGTGCGGTCTATTACGGCGGTCACATCATCGGGAATATCCTCTGCGGTTATTATATCATAGCCTGTCCAACATTTCAGCACTTTTTGCGTGCCGAATTGCAGTATCGTTCCCACACCGCCCAGCTCATAAAGCGTATAATCCGACAAAATATTACGAATTGTATCGCGATATGGCAGTAACTCCACCGTTTCGGGATATTGTCCCTCACCCAGCAGAGCGGTTTCCTCATCACACAGCAGAATTTTCGGTTCCAAAAGCTGCGCCAGCCGCAGCTCGGCGGAGAGATTATGCTGTTCGGCAGGTTGTGCCAGTACCGTGATGCGCGGATTACCGCACCGCTGCAAAAAGCGGTTCAGCGCATTGATGCTGTAACCGTCCTGCACTCCGCAAAGAAGAAAACTCTCCCCATTTTTCTGCACCAACACGCTGCCGGTCGCATGGTCTGTCGTAACAGTCAGCGCATTTTGCAGGGGCAGTGCGGCAATCAGCAGGACTGCTGCTGCGGCACACCCCAAAAGCAGCAGCCGCAGCCTTGCCCGCAGGGTACGCAGCAACAGCGCCGCCAATATGAGCGCCGTACAAACTGCCGGTGCAGCCCACTGCCACGGGGCGGTACAGGGAAGTACTGCACCCGGCAGCTTGGCGATTCCACGGGCAATGGCGGCAATGCCGTCCGCAAAGCAGTTTGCCACTGTAAAGGGATACACCCCTACACCCACCGCTAAGCACGGCAGGGTAAGAAAAGCAAAAACCATGGTACCATACACCAGCGGCAGCACCAGAAGATTGGTGATGAGACTGTACGCAGGTAGATAGCCAAAGGTTAAAGCAGCAATGGGCAGGGTACCAAGCTGTGCTGCCAGCGAGACCGAAACACTTTCCCACAGCAGCCTGCCCCACCGACTGCGCTGCGCGGCGGGGAAAAGCCGTGCCAGCGGCTTTGCCAGCAGCAGAATGCCCAGTGTCGCCCCGCAGGAAAGCAGAAAACCAAGCTCCCAAACGGCGGCAGGGTTCAGCAGCAATATGACCGTTACGGCAAAGCCCAAGCCGGTCAGCCCATCGCCGCGCCGTCCCCGCAGGGAGGCGCCCAGCGCCAGCCCCGCCATCAAGGCAGCACGCAGTACGCTGGCACGAAAGCCCGCCAGTACCATCATGGCAAAACAGCACAGCAGACTCAAAAGCGTTCTTTTCCGGCGGCTCCACAGCAATTGGTCGCCCAGCCTGCCGCACACAGCCAGCAGAATGGAAAGGTGCAGTCCCGAAACGGCAAGCAGATGGCTGATGCCTGCCGCCGAGAGTGCAGCGCGCATTCCGGCAGGAAGTTCGTCGGTCTCAGCGGTCAGCATAGCGGTCACAAGAGCGGCGTCCTCGCCTTCTCCCAAGGCCTTCAGTCCGTCTATGGTTTGCCGGCGCAGCCGCAGCAGCCAACCCAACGCAGAAAAGCTATCCCTTGCAGGCTCTGCGGTAAGCTGCCGCGCGGTCAGCGCCACCCCGCCGGAAAGCAGCAGAGTGTCTCCTTCACTTTCAACACCGGTAATGAGCACCGTTCCGGCGATCCGCTCTCCCGCCAGCGGCGTTTCCTCCTCCGGCAGATAGGCGGTCAGCTCTATCACACGGTACACCCCGCCGATACGGGCAAAAACGGTGCTGCGATGGGCGGTGTAGGGGCTGACCGCCAGTACCGTCCCCGTAAAGGGCATTTCACTGCCGGTCATTTCCTCCGCAGCAGCAAAGCGGCAGGCATAAACGCCGCTTACCATCGCCGCCGCCAGCAAACCGCACAAAAGAGGCCGCCACAGCGTCCGCAACGGTTTTATCAAGCCAAGGGCAAGGCAAAGTCCCAGCAGGACTGCCAATGCCGTACCGCCCAGCTGTAAAAACAGAGCAAGACCTGCCGCCATTGCTGCAGCGCCCCACGCCAGATACCGCCGTACCGTCATCTGCCTGCCCCCATTCGTCGAAATTTGTCGATAGCTTTATTATAGAGGAGAACAGAACAATTGGCAATTTGTTTTGCACCTGCATAGCATGTAGCACCGCATTTTATATTAAACTGCCTGCGCCTGCGAGGTCAACGACCGGCGGGGGGGGGGGGGGGGCGCCCCCCCCCCCCCCCCCGGGGGGGGGGGGGGCCCCCCCCCCCCCCGCGGCCCCCCCCCCCCCCCCCCCCCCCCCCGGCGCGGGGCGGCGGGGGGGGG